>NZ_JAPTFQ010000059.1:0-30513 GCF_030985535.1 Stenotrophomonas sp. Sm2128 | reverse complement strand
TCGCCTACGGATACCGAGACGACGCCTATTTCTTCCTCAAAATCCGTGCAGCCTTCCCCGGACTTGGGTGAAGAACCAAAAAAAAGCCCCGACCAAGGCCGGGGCTTTTCTACAACTGGTGCCGGAAACAGGAGTCGAACCTGCGACCTACGCATTACGAATGCGCCGCTCTACCAACTGAGCTATTCCGGCGGAGCCCGCGATTTTACGGGCTGGGCGCCCCGGCGGTCAATCCACCCGGCTCAGTCCGCCTCTACCCGGTTGGCACACACCCGCCCAGCCGCGAAATCCTGCAGGTTCCCCAGCGTGATCGCCGAGATCTCCTGCAGCGCCTCCACGGTGAAGAAGCCCTGGTGGCCGGTCACCAGCACGTTGGGGAAGGTCATCAGGCGCTGGAAGGCCTCGTCGTCGATGATCTCGCCGGACAGGTCCTGGAAGAACAGCGCGCTTTCCTGCTCGTACACGTCGATGGCCAGGTGGCCGAGCCGGCGCGACTTCAGCCCGCGGATCACTGCATGGGTATCCACCAATCCGCCGCGCGAGGTGTTGACGAGCATCGCGCCCGGCTTCATCCGCGCCAGCGAGGCGTCATTGATCAGGTGCTGGGTATCGGGCGTCAGCGGGCAGTGCAGCGAGACGATGTCAGCGCGCGCCAGCAGTTCATCCAGCGCCACCATCTCGCCGATACCCGCGAAGGCCGGCGACGGGTACGGGTCGTGCCCCAGCACCGTGCAGCCCATACCCTTGAAGATGCGCGCGGTGGCCAGGCCGATCTTGCCGGTACCGACGATGCCGACCGTGCGGCCATGCAGGGTGCGCCCGAGCAGGCCGTCGAGCATGAAGTTGCCTTCGCGCACGCGGTTGTAGGCTCGATGGGTCTGGCGGTTGAGGGTCATCACCAGCGCCAATGCATGCTCGGCCACGGCTTCGGGCGAATACGCCGGCACCCGCGCGACGAACAGGTCCAGCGCTTTCGCAGCGGCAAGGTCCACATTGTTGAAGCCCGCACAGCGCAGCAGCACGGCCCGCACACCCAACGCGTGCAGCGCGCGCAGCACCTGCGCATCCAGCCGATCGTTGACGAACACGCAGACCGCGGCGCAGTCCTGTGCCAGCGCTGCGGTATGCACATCCAGCGCGGCATCGAAGTAGATGAACGTGCAACCCTGCCCCGCCGCCTCACGCAGGTTGGCTTCGTCCAGGAAGCGACGGTCGTAGGGTCGGGCGCTGAAGACGGCGATCTGCATGGAAGAACCTGGATGGAATGCCATGCCGACCATACCGCAGCCACGCGTCCGTGGGGATGGCACCGGCGATGCGAGCATCGCCGGTGCCCTGTGCCACTCAGAACTTGTAACCCAGCCCCAGCATCACGCCGTTCTGGATCTGCCCGTCACGACGCTCGCCCACGTAGTCGGCCATGATCGACAGGCGTTCGCTGGCGCGGCTGGTCACACCCAGGTTCCAGGCCAGCACCTGCTCGCCCACGGCCTGGCTGCTTGCCCCGAACACCAGATCGGGTGCTGCGGCGAAGCCGGTGCTGTAGCGCGCCTGCGAGTCGCCCAGTTCCTTCTGCCAGACCACGCGGGCACGCGGGGTAATGCGCTCGCCGTTGTTGCCTTCGAAGGTCCTGAACAGCTGCAGGCCGGCGCCCACGCGGATGCTCTCCAGGCTGCCGCTGCGACCGACCAGTGCACCCGCGCCCTGCCCTTCATTGAAGCGCGTGGCCGAGGTACGCGCGTAGTCCACCACCGGCAACAGCGGCTGGATCACCAGGCCCTTGCCCGTGGTGAATGAGAACGCGTGCTCCACCCGCGCGGAGATCGCATCGTTGCTGTACTTGGCACGCAGCGGCTGCTGCAGGCCATCGATACCGCTGACGCTGCGGCGGGTGTCGTGACGCAGGTCTGTGTAGCGCACCGCGGCCGACAGATAGCCGCGCGAATAGGTCGCGTCCAGGTAGCCGCCCACGTCCAGCGCGCGCACGTCACCACTGAAGTCGGAGCCGTCGCGGCCCTTGGTCGACATATCTGCCGCGGCCACGCTGACGCCCAGGGTGACGCGGTCATCGGCAACGCGGGTATCGGCGCCGACGACGATGCCGCCGATGTTATGGCTCAAGCCTGCCACGCCACCGTCGGCATCGATGCGGCCGTGGCTGGCAAAACCGCGCGCCCACAGGCCATGGTTGCGACCAGAGCCACTGCCTTCACCGCCGCCCGCCGCCGGCTCGACCAGACGCATGGCCAGCTGGTTGAACAGGCTGCCGTGGCGCATGCCCGGCTGCGCCGACACCGATTGCGCGGCCTGCGAGGCCAGGCCGTCGGCATCACCGTCACTGCGCATCGCGGCCTGGTGCTGCTGCACCACGTTGCCGATGCTGCCCACTAATGCGTTGTCGGCCAGGCGCAGGGTCGCGTGCGCGTCACCGCGCAGAGCACCGGCCTGCTGTGCGATCACATCACGGTCGGCGAACTGCAAGGCGCCGAGCAGCGACTTCAGGCCGCCATCCCTGCGATCGGAAGCAGTCGCCAGCGCGCGGCCCAAGCCATCGCCGGAAGTGCCGTTGGTGAACAGGCCCAGCTGGTCGAAACCCGGGTTGGCGGTCAGCCACAGGCCGTCAGCGGCCTGCTTCACGTTGAAGCTCAGCAGCGAGTTGTGGCGCGGGCGGAACACTTCGCCGCCGGTGATGCTGGCGCTGTAGCCGGTGTCACCCAGGCGCACGACCTCTTCGAAGCCGCCCTGGTAGATCGGGCCCTGCACCAGGTCACGGCGGAAGTCCTGGCCGTAGTAACCCTGCGCCACGTTCAGTTCGAGGAAGGCCCCTTTGGAGATCACCAGCGCGCCGTCGGTCTGCTTGCTGTCGAAGAAACTGCCTACACGCAGGCGGCCACTGCCCGCCCCGCCGTTCTCGGTCACATCGAACAGCACCTTCCCGCCCGGCATGATGTTGACGTAGCCATGGGTGACCAGATCGCCGCCGCGCGGCATCAGGGTCCCGTACACGCGCAGGCGGTTGAAGCCGTCCTCGCGCCAGGACGGGCGGGTACCGCTGGCCAGCGCACTGAGATCCATAGCGGTGCCGGCCACGTCACCATTGCCGACCAGCATGCCTGCGGCCATTACCCGCACCTCCGAAGCGCGCAGGGCGCCGCCTTCCAGCGCGATGGTGCCGTTGTCGACCAGCATGAAGTCGGCACCGGTGGTCGCGGAGGTCCGCCATGTCGCACCATTGGTCACGCGGATCACGCCCATGGAGTTGTCCAGCGTGGACACATCCAGATCGCCCAGACGCAGCTTCGACAGCAGCAGTGCCTTGTATGTGGGATCGTTCTGGTAGTCCTGTACCGAGTTCGCGCCGATGCCCTGCGGACCATTGCTGGAGGCGTTGTAGATGCTCTGCGCCAGGTTGATGTAGCTGGACTGCCAGTTGGTGTTCCAGCGCGCGAAGTCATCATCGACGAAGGTCTGCAGCTGGCGACCGGTGCGCAGGTAGCCCGGGTTGATGTCGCCGCTCACGTTGGCCGTGACATTCAACGTATCGCCCGGGTCGCGGTAGCCCTTGGCGGTGATGACCCTGTTGCTGTAGATGTCCTGGCCCGGGAACGACTCCAGCTTGCTGCCGCTGCCATCAGGATCGAAAGTGACCGAGGCACCCGTGGTGCGCGCCGGATCGCGGAACACCAGCAGGCCGTTGGGCTGCACGACTTCATACATGGCCTTGTGCAGCAGCCCGGCATCGATGCCACCGCCGTAGTTGCCGGTATAGATCTGGGTCATCCGCGGCGACGGCGTGTAGATCACTTTGCCGCTGTTGCTGGCCGCGTGGATCTGTACCGAATCGACGATCGGCAGATCACCGGCCAGATAGCGTTCGACGCCACCGGACTGCATGATCGAGCAGGACGAAATGCAGTGGCCGGACACGATGGTGTTCAGGCCGGACGTGCGGATCACGCCCTGCAGCCACTCGCCGGCGATCAGCGCGCCACCATTGGAGGTGCGCAGCACCACTTCGCGGATCGGCCGGCCCTCGGCCTGTGCCTTGGCCAGCAACGCGGGCAACGACACCACATCGGCGTAGGTCACCCCGCCGCTCAGGAAGATGCGATCCCCCTGCACGTGATAACTCATTGCCATGACGTCATCAGCCGCCGCGATGGCGCCAACGGCGATCAGCCCGGCCAGGGCCAGGCTCAACTTCGAATGCTTCATACGTTCTCTCTCTCCACCCGCAACACGCGGGTAAGGAGTCAAACGGCAAAGCGCCGGAATCTCCCCCAGCCCGGTCGGCCGGAAAAAATGAATGCATTCACAATGAGAGAGGGACACCACACACTCTTCCCCATCCGGTCATCGTCGCGTAAAACTCGAAGGCGCACCCGCCAACGTCAGCCGAGGCCAGCCCTGTCCGTTCCGTCCCCCCTGATCCACCACGCGCCGGAGCCACCCGCGCCTGCGGACGCCTTCATCGCGTTCGTACGCGAGGAACGCGCGCCACTGTGCGCGTTCCTGCGCACACGGGGCGTCGGGCCGGAGGATGCAGAGGACATCGCGCAGGACTGCATGGAGCGGCTGATCCGCTATCGCGCGCACGGCACCGACGAACTGCGCCTGCTGCTGTATCGTATCGCGCGCAATCGCCTGGCCGATCGCGGCCGATCGCCGCAGTCGCGACCGCACCTGTCACTGGCCGAGCATGAGGGTCACGACGAGCCCACCAGCCCGTCGCCGGACCCCTTGCGCCAGGCGGAGTCCGGGCAGATGTTGTCCCTGCTGCGGCAGGCCCTTTTCAAATTGCCCGAGCGTGCGCGCGAGGTGTACCTGCTCAACCGGATCACCGGCATGAGCTATACGCAGATCGCGCGGCACTGTGGAATTACAGCCAAGACCGTGGAAAAACACATCGCCCGCGCCCTGCAGGGCCTGCGCCAGGAGTTGGGACCGGATCCGCTGCACAACGACGGGGATACCGAATGAGCAGCCACCGGCACACGGAAGACGCCTCGCTGTTCGCACGCGCCAGCGCCTGGGTGGCGCGGTTGGAGGCCCCGGACTGCACACCTGCCGAACGCGAGTCGTTCGAAGACTGGCTGGCTGAAGACCCTGCCCATGTCAAAGCCTGGGCGCAGGCCGAAGATCTTTTCCAGCAGGGCCAGGGCCTGGCTGCGGACCCATGGCTGCGGACGGCTGCGGCGCGTGCGGCACGGCCTGCCCGACGCCGCTGGCTGCCTGCCGCGGCCGCGGCCGCTGGTATCTGCCTGGCCATCGGCGTGGGCTGGATGGTAGCGGTGGATGGCAACCCAGCCCCGCAGCGCTTTGCCAATGACACGCATCAGGCGCAGCGGCTGACCCTGCCCGATGGCAGCGTAGCCACGCTCGATGCCGGCACGACGCTGCACGCACGCTTTGGCTGGCGCCACCGCGAGCTGGACCTCGAACGCGGCCGCCTGCAGTTGCAGGTCGCGCCATCGAACAAAGCACTGCAGCTGCGCGCCGGCACCAGCACCATCCGCGATATCGGCACCACCTTCCAGGTCGAGCGCCTGCACGATGGCCTGGTCGAGGTCGCGCTGCTGGAGGGTGCGGTGGAAGTCAGCAACGGCGCCGCCCAGCACACCCTGGCCCCTGGCCAGCAACTGCAGGTACTGCCCTCCGGGCGCATCCAGCCCGGTCCAGCGCTGTCCTCCACGGCAGCCGCCGAGGGCTGGCTGCATGGGCAGCTGGTCTTCGATGCCACCCCGCTGTCGATCGTGGTCGAACGCATGAACCGCTATGGCCATGCACCGCTGGTGATCGCCGACCCGGAGATCACCGATCTGGCAGTCAGCGGCACGTTCCGCGCAGGCGACGCACAGGAGTTGCTGTCCGCGCTGGAACTTGGCTGGTCCATTGCTGGCCAGACGCGCCCGGATGGCGCGCTGGAACTGCGCCGCACGTACTGAGGAGGCCTGCGGCGATGGCAGGACCAGGCGCGCTGCAGTGGGGGCTGCTCCGCCCCCTGCTGTGCCTGGCGCTGCTGGTCGCCGCGCCGCCTGCCGCCCTCGCAGGCGATCCGGCTGCCACCCACGACTACCGCATCAACGCTGGCCCGTTGCCCTCGGCATTGCAGCAATGGGCACGGCAAAGCGGCATCGCTCTGGTGTTCGATGCCCGGGAACTGGCGGGGCTCCATGCCAACGGCACCCATGGCCAGGCCGATCCAGCATCGGCCCTGAAACAGCTGGTCGCCGGCATGCCGGTGACCATCCTTCGAACACCGTCCGGTGGCTTCGTGGTCCGCCGCATCCGCGTAGCCCCCGCCGTCGCGGCGCCGGTTCCGGCAACGGTGGCGCCGCGCCCGCGCATGCCCCCGCAGTCGCCCCCCCAGGTGGACCTGGCGCCGATCCATGTCACCGGCAGCCGGTTGCCGCGCACCTCCGTGCAGACCACCCTGCCGGTGACCACGATCGATCGCGCAGACATCCTGCGCAGCGGTTACGGCAGCCTGTTCGACCTGCTGCGACACCTGCCCGGCATGAACGGGCTGCCAGCGATGAGCAGCGCACGCAGTGGCGATTCGCAGTACCTGCCTGTCGGTGCAGCCGCCACCACCAGCCTGGATGGCATGGGACCGCGCGCCACCCTGTTCCTGGTCAATGGCCGGCGCCTGCCCCGTTATCCGATGGTGTCCCTGGAACAGGGCGGGCTCACCGACCTGGGCGGCATTCCACTCAGCTTTGTCGAACGCATCGAACTGGTGCGCGGCGGTGCATCGGCCATCTACGGTGCCGATGCCATGTCCGGCGTGGTCAACATCATCCTCCGCGACCAGGCCGACGGCCCGGAGGCAACGCTGCAGACCGGTCTGAGCAGTCGTGGCGACGCTGGCCAGTACCGCGTGCAGGCCGCCACCGGAGGCCTGCGCGGGAGCGGCGACCGCTGGTTCGCAGGCATCGACCTGCATCGCGTCGATCACCTGGCGGGGGACCAGCGTGACTGGCACGCGGAGACGTCGCAGTACCTGATCGGCGCCTTCCGCGATGGCGACTACTGGCCCGCTACGCGCTGCGACGGACCATTGAAACGACGCAATGGCGCCTGCTGGTTCGACAGTTCGCGCCCTCGTTCGCTTCAACCGGCCTCCGATACCGCCTCGGCCTATCTGCGCTACCGGCATGAGCGTGGCCAGGGACGCTACGTCTATGCCGAAGCCCGCGCCAGCCACAACCGGCAGCGTTTCGATCTGGGCCCGACCGCCGTCGCCCTCGGCCTGTACGGCTACACCTTCAACAGTGTCCTGCGCGAAGCCGGCAATGTGCGTCCCCAGGTCCGTGCCACCGACGCCGATCTCACCCTGGGCATCGGCCGGGACCAGGGCAGCCACAGCTGGGACGCCGGCATCAGCGCGCAGCGCAGCGACGTCACCCTGGCCACGCCGGGCACCGTGCGCGCCGAACCGTTCATCGAGGCGGCGCAGTCGCTCAGGTTCCTGCCAGGCTTCGATGCATTGCCCGCCGATGAAGCCACCTCGCTGTTCCCATCGATCCGCAACCGTGGACTTACCGAGCAGTGGCAGGGCTGGTGGGGCATACAGCGCGCATTGATGCCGATGCGGGGCGGCAATGCGCAGCTGGCTACCGGCATCGATCTGCGCCATGAACGCTGGACGTCGCACCCGGACACCCTGCTGAGCCAGGGCGATCTGGCACTGGGGCTGCCGCAGCAGCAGCGGCGCCTGTCGCGGCAGAGTGGCGGCGCGTATGCGGAACTGGGCCTGCCACTCACGTCGGAATTGCGCATGGACCTGGCCGCGCGCTGGGACTACGACGGCGACTACACGGCATTCTCGCCCCGTGCCGGCCTGCGCTGGACGCCAACACCGCACTGGTCGTTCCTGCTGGCCAGCGGCCGCGGCTATCGCGCGCCCAGCCTGTTCGAACAGCGCCGCCCGCCAGGACAGTTCGGCACCCTTACCCTGCCCGTCTCAAGCGCACTGCCACCTTGTGCACAGAGCGAGCCGGACGGCCGCTGCGTGGTCACTGCGGATGTGGAGGAGAACAACGCGCTCAAGGCCGAGAGCTCACGCAGCCATTCGCTGGCGGCGACCTGGTCACCCAGCGATGCGTTCTCGCTTTCGCTGACCCACAACATCGTCGAGCTGCGCAACGAGATCCTCGCGCTGCAACCGGCCGATGCCGTGTGGAACCGTGACACCTGGCAATTGGATGAGGATGGCAACCTGAGCAGCCTCCGCCTGTCGTTCGACAATATCGGCCGCACCACTTCCCGCAACTGGGTGCTGCGTGGCGAATACCGGGTCGACACCGGCAGCACCGGCCAGTGGTTGTTCTCGCTGGACGCGCTGAAGCAGCAGGAGCTGCGCCGCCGTCGGGACCATGAGCCGGCGATCGACCTGCGCGGGCATGTCACGCCCGAGATGGCGGCGGTCCTCAACGTGCAATGGCAGAACAGCAACTGGGACATCGCCCTGCGCGGCAACCAGGTGGGCCGCACCCGCGCATGGCTGCCCGGCGCCGAGTGCCCGCAGCGGCAGATCGAACAGAACCACTGCATGAATCCGCGCCAGCTGCGCTGGAACCTGCACCTGGCGCGCCGCCTGGGCACACGCGTCATCGCGGCGCTGGACGTGCACAACGTGCTTGATGCGCAACCGGTGAACTACCTGGTCGGCAATGGTGGGCAGATGCCGGGGCTGGACGATCCACTGGGTCGCTACTACCTGCTTACCCTGCAGTTCCGCTGAGCGTAGTACGCTACGCGGCCTGTTCCACCGGTCTGCCACCTTCCCCATGAAAGCCTATCTCTGGTTCTGGGGCGCGTTCCTGCTGTTCTTCGCGTTGCCCTTCCCCTGCATCCTCTATTTCGGAACCTCCTGGCCGGTGGCGCTGGCTGATCGCAGCGCGCCATGGCTGTCCCTGCTGCTGCTTGTGCTGTCGCTGGCTGCATGGCTCTCTCTGCTGTTCGCGTTCCTGCATTTCCTGCTGCTCGGCCCACCGCGCGCCCTGCATCGCGTCCGCTCGATCCTCGCCGATGGTGAACCGCGCGATGCGCTGATCGAACACGCTGAACAGACCGGCGTACAGGTGCGTGGCTTCGCGCAATGGAAACTGCAGCTGTCCTTCAAGAACCTGTCCGGCACACCGATCCGCGAACAGCTGCTGGTGGTCGACAGCAAGCCGCAACTGCAGCGCTTCGGCGTCGGCAGGCACGTCGATGCACGCCTGAGCCGGGTGCCGGGCGCGTTCCCGAACGTGGTACTGGACGGTGCCCAGCCCGAACTGGATGTCGCCAGCCTGTGGCGGCGAAGCATCGGCGCAGCGCTCGGCATCGTCCTGGTAGTCGCTGCCTATGTGGCGGCCTACCGGCTGCAGAGCGAGGGCCTTGGCTGGACCTTCCTGTCCTTCGGCCACCCGCTGCTGGTGTGCCCGCTGGTGCTGTGTGGGTACATGTTGGGGCTGCGCCTGCTTGGCCGCCTGCTGCAGGCT
Source organism: Stenotrophomonas sp. Sm2128 (assembly GCF_030985535.1). Taxonomy (NCBI): domain Bacteria; kingdom Pseudomonadati; phylum Pseudomonadota; class Gammaproteobacteria; order Lysobacterales; family Lysobacteraceae; genus Stenotrophomonas; species Stenotrophomonas sp. Sm2128. The sequence goes on along the minus strand of NZ_JAPTFQ010000059.1, from coordinate 21,025 downwards.
GATGCGCGCGGCGAGGCGTTGAAGTACCGCGGCATCGGCGTTGAGGCCAGGGTGCTGAAGGTGCGTCAGACCGGCACCTACCTCAACGAACAGCCGCAGGTGGAGTTCCAGCTGGAGTACACCGATCGCGACGGCCGCGTACAGCAGGTGAGCGTGCGCCGCTTCATCCCGCTGATCGATCTAGCCAACATCCCGCGCGAAAACGTGACCCTGCTGTACGACCCGGATGACCGTGGCAACGTGCGCCTGGAGGGCGTATGAAACAGCCGCCCTCCACCCGCGCCGTGTTCCTGGTACTGCTGCTGGTTCTGGCGGGCGTGGCCGTTGCCGGCGGCGCCCTGCAGACCATCAGCGAAACGCTGGGGCATTCGGTACAGCCGGACCGGTTGCCACCCTCCGTCTCGTCTCAGTCGCCGCGCGAGCAACCCGCATCGCTTGTGCCGTCCCCGGCCGCCTTCCCCGCAGCGAGTACCGCTGCGGCGCCCGAACGCAACAATCGCCTGTTCGATGCGGACTACCTGCAGGCTGCGCGCCAGGCACTGGAGCAGCTGCCGGCACTGGCCGGCCAGAGGCTGACGGTCTTCCATAGCATCCACTTCTACGACGATGGCCGCATCAACCTCGATCTGGTCGACCCGCAACAGCCGGGCCACGTCGACAGCTACCACTTCGAACGTGGCCAGTGGCGCAAGGGCAATCCGGTGAACCCGCAGCAGTTCGCGCCGACCATCAGCCTGCAGCGCAGCAGCACACCCCTGGCCAGCATCGATTTCGAGGCCGTGCCGCGCGTGGCGCAGGCACTGCAGGAACAACGCAACGCGCTGCAGAACCCCGCATCCGAAGTCGGCCACGTCTACGTGATCGTGCGCAAAGGCGGCAAGCTGGTGTGGCTGCCGGATGACGTCGCCGGTGACCGCGAATCCGTGCGCCTGCAGTTCGATGCGCAGGGCACCCTGCGCGGCGTGAACCGTCGATAGGCCACAAAAAAAGGGGACGGAGGGGATTAAGTCGCATGTGCCTTGGTGCGGATTGCGACTTAATCCCCTCCGTCCCCTTTTTCTATTTCACCGAGCGGGCGATGGCGTACTGCGCAGCGTAGTACGTGGACAGCACCAGCACGCTGGCCAGCGGCAGGCCGCCGGCGAAGCGGTCCAAGGCCAGTAGTGAATCGCTGGCGACGAACAGCAGCGCACCAGCGGCCGCCCAGCGCGCGCTGCTGGCTTCCACGGCAGCGGGCTGTGGCCGGCGCCACTGGCGTGCCAGTGCCAGCACCGCCATCGAGGCCAGCACCACCACATACGCCAGTACCGGCGCACGCATCGGTGCAGGCAGGTGCGGCCACAGGCCAAGTACGTTGAGCACGGCAAACGTCGCCAGCAGGACGCTGGCGGCGAGCAGGCCACGTCCGGCACGCAGGCCGTCGCGGAAGGCCACGATGTAGCAGAGGTGGGCCAGCAGGAACGCGACCAGGCCCGGCACGAACGCATCCATCGGCAGCATCAACGCGATGTCACCCACGCACGACAGCAGCATGCCGGCCAGCACCGCGCGTCGATAGAACGGCTGCGCGGGATCATGCACGCGCCAGACGATGGCAGCGATCAGCAGCGTGGTGGTCGGCTTGGCCAGCCAGTGCAGCCAGCGCCCGTCACCCTGCAGGAACGTGCCGACGATGGCCAGGATCGCCATCAGCAGGATCACGCCATCGCGGGCGCGCGGCTTCATCGCGCCTTCCACAATTCTGCGAGGCGGTCAGGCTTGCCGGCGATACGCTCCAGCACCGGGTACTGCAGGCCACCGTGGTAGGCGATGCTCATCGTTTCGATGCGGTCGAACTGCTTCACCAGCAGCACGATCGGCGCCTTGTCCTTCGCTGCCGCAGCCACCGCGTCCTTCAAGCGCTGGCTGCTGTACTCACGGCCGCCAACCGCGATCACCTTCATGCCCGGTGCAAGACCGGCGTTGAACGCCGGGCTGTCCCAGATCACATCGCCGACCGTACCGCTGTCGAGCACGGTCGCGCCCAGCGAATAGGCGAGCAGTGCCGCCTTGGCGCGTTTTTCCTGTGCCTTGTAGGCGTCGTTCGGCGTATCGCGGTAGACCAGCTTCCAGCCTGCCAGCTCCAGGCCGCCGGTCAACGAACCGTGGCCGTCCAGGCGCCCGCGCAGGAACGTCGCCCAGTCGTACGGCGCGATGCCGTTCAAGGTCGCGACCACATCATCGAAGGTGTACGGGTTGACATCCCAGTCGCCATTGCCGACGCCGAAGAACGCACGCGCGAAGTCGTCCAGGCTGCGGCGGTTGCCGCTCAGTTCGCGCAGCTTGCCCTCCACTTCAAGCCACAGCATCTGGCCGCCGGAGTAGTAGTCCTCGCTCATCTGGTAGTTGCGGTAGGGCAGCGTGCGGCGCTGGGCGATGGTCGGATCGTTGGTAGTGTCCTGCAGCGGCCGCCAGGCCAGGCCCGGTCGGCCACGGTCGTAGGTCGCGGCCACATTGGCCAGCATGTCGCGCGCCTGCGCGGTCGACCACAGCCCCGAACGCGCCGCCAGCACCTGGCCCCAGAACTGGGTCTGGCCCTCGTACACCCACAGCAGGCTGTCGCCCATCGGCACGTTGAAGTTGGCGGTGGCTAGGTCGGCGCCGCGACGGTACTTGCCGTTCCAGGAATGGGTGTACTCGTGCGGCAACAGATCGCGCATCCACGCGTTGCTGTCCCACTCGGTGAAGTAGCCCGGGTCAGCGCTGTTCTCGCTGGAACGGTGATGCTCCAGGCCGATGCCACCGAGGCGGTCGGTCAATGCCAGCAGGAACTCATAGTGGTTGTAGTGGCGCGCACCGTAAAGCTTGTCGGCCTGCTGCACCAGCGCGCGATGCATGGTGATCTGTGCCTCGCTCGGCTTCAGCGATTTGGCGTCGTCGGCAAACACATTGAGGTGCACCGGCACCTTCGCGCCCGGGTCGAGATCGATGCGCTGGTAGTGCTCGCCGGCGAACAAGGGCGAATCGACCAGATGGTCATACGAGATCGGCTTGAACACCACGGTGTCACCGTCGCGCCGCGCGGTTTCCAGCGCGGTTGCGAACGACCAGCCCTTGGGCAGGGTCACGCTGGCCTGCGCCTGCAGGTTGCGCGCATCGACGCCGGCCGGATACAGCGAATTGGCGTTCCACTGCAGGTTGAGCATTTCCGGGATCATCACCACCCGGCCCTGGCTGCCGCCCTGCGAGGACAGGAAGTCGAAGTGGGCGACGATCTCGCTCACGCCCTCGGGCACGTTTACCTTGAACGCATAGACGTTGAACTGGTCACGCTGCCAGGCCAGCGGCTTGCCGTTGGCGGTCACGCGCAGGCCGGCCAACTTGTCGATCGGGCCGGTGGGCGAATGGTTGCCGGGAATCCACTGCGGGTACAGCAGGGTCATCGGGCCGGGCTTGGCCGGCACCGTAGCGGTCACCTTGAAGATGCGCCGGGCCAGATCGCGCGCGTCGACATCGATGCGCAGCAGGCCGGGGGCCGCGGCATCGCCCGGCGGCGAGGTCTGCGCCAGCGCAGGCGTCGCAGCCAGCGCGAACAGCACGGACATCACCAGGGCACGGGTCTTCATCAGGCAGGTTCCAGCTTCGGTAGAGCCTTTGATGCTAGGCCTGTGGCGTGCGTGGCCCTATGGCCAAAGGTCATGGGAGACAGGCTTGCTGAAAGCCCCAAGCATTCCCTAGCCCCCCAGCATCTCTGGGGAACACCGATGCACTTCTTCCGAGCGCTGGCTTGCCAGGCCTATCGGCGGTCTGGCAAGCCAACTGGATCGGAAACCTATTTCGATGCTTCTTGCTTGTAAGCGGCTTCAATTGCCCCCTTCAACCTCATCGGATCTTCGATCCTGACGCCTGTCAAACACTTGGAACCCGTTGCATCAAAAAATACAGTCGATGCCGAACCCCCTTGGAAGTGTGCGTAACCGAAAACCGGTGCCGGCGAATCGGCCAGCGGCGCCCATACAATCTTGCCCAGTACGAGTTTCGCCTTCGCGACGTCCCGATCGATACACCCGCCCGATGCTCTCACAATTATCGTTGTCTGGCCTGATCGTTGGTCAAGTTCGGTGGCAAGCTCAATACCGCCGAAATTACGAACGGTCCCGGTCGCAGTGGCGACATCAGCAAGCAAGCCGTTTTTTATACCCAAAGCATCAGCGGCGGCATCCGGTCCCGCACTTCGCGCCAATTCCAGTCGCTCGATGTAATCGAGCGCCTCGAGCTGCGAAGCTTTTGCCGCGGAACTCCATGCCTGAGGGGGCGGGGTTGCCGCTACAGCGGCGAGCGGAACAATCATAGGCAAGGTCAGCAATGATTTCACTGACGTCCTAACAAAATCACCAAGGATAGTTGGCATCGTAGTAGTCCTCGTGCTGCTTGGTATACGTTTTTCCCGACGCGACATGATTGTTATCGCAGAAAACTTTCCCGATATCCACCAATGACTCACCACCCGACCACATGCTCCATAGCTTAGCGGAGTTCTCGGAAATCAACGGGACTTCAACAAATCCTTCAGATGCCACACGAATCTGATCACTTACTACCGCGTTGTTAACCACGGCCTTAGCCTCCCACACGCAATTCCTTTCAACATACTGGGCTTTGGTGATCGGAGCATCAATATTGGGAACACCTGCCTCGTGGTGACCAAGCTCATGACTCAGATAGCCCACAGTTTTATAGAGCCCAGGCCAGTCATTGCTATCGCAAGAGTATGGTGGAACCAATATTTTCGCCGTCAGCGGGTCGTAACTAGGTGGAAGGCCGTATGCTCTTACCCCCACATGTGCCTGGATCTGGGAGGTAAGCGTGGTGGAAGCAGCGGAGATGAAGTCTACGCACTGGCCCAAACCAGTTACAGGGAAGGCCTGCGATTTCGCGTAGGCCGGACAAAGAAGTGAGATGATCAAAATCAGGTATTTCCATACCATTTGTTTACCCCTTTCCTTGGGTCACAGCGATCCGACTCAAAAATAGCGCCAGCAGTCCTTTTTCATCATAGGAAAATTCCTAAAGACTCCGCTATTTGCAGCCGATCACACCCGAAACGAGAACGCGTTAAAACTTTTCGGCATCAGGGGCAAGCGTCATGATTTTGAAGACAAACCGCCATGCGTTCGCAGAGAGAAAGACCTCGGGCGAGACCATTGATGGAACAGCGCATCAAAGCTCGGAGTGTTCAAGTGGCATGATCGCTCATCTGCTCATCTGCTCAGCCAGCAATGAGCTGAGCATGGGTCGCGTGTTTATTTGGCAGCTTCCAGCGATGGTACCCTCGATACTCACCATCGCTGCGCCCATCTACTCATGGCGTGAACCTATTTGCGATGCGCAAGCGGGAAAAGGTCACGCGCGGTGCGCCCATCCACGCTTGGCGTGGATCTACTGGCGCGCGTGGGCGGACAAGATCATGGGCGATGCCCATCCACGCATGGCGTGGATCTACGGGTGTGCCGACCGGATGCAGTAGATCCACGCCATGCGTGGATGGACATGCACCCGGTAGCGCCGGGCCATGCCCGGCGAACCACCTTCCGCAGTCAATCCACCAACCGCAGACGCAGTTCCTTCGGCAGCGCGAACACCATCGATTCCGGTTCGCCGTCCAGCTCGCCCACGCCGGTGGCGCCCAGCTCGGCCAGGCGCGCCAGCACGCCATCGACCAGCACCTGCGGTGCCGAGGCGCCGGCGGTCACGCCGATGTGCTGCTTGCCTGCCACCCATGCCGGGTCGATCTCGTGCGCGCCGTCGATCAGGTACGACTCCACGCCCTCACGGCGGGCCAGCTCGCTCAAGCGGTTGGAGTTGGAGCTGTTCGGCGAACCGACCACCAGCACCAGGTCGCAGCGCTTGGCCAGATCCCGCACGGCATCCTGGCGGTTCTGCGTGGCGTAGCAGATGTCGTCGTTCTTCGGGCCCTGCATCGCCGGGAAACGCTCGCGCAGCGCATCGATGATGCCGCGCGTGTCATCCACCGACAGCGTGGTCTGGGTGGTGTAGGCGAAGTTTTCCGACTGGTTGATCTGCAGCGTGGCAACCTGCTCCACGTCTTCCACCAGGTAGATCTGGCCGGTGCCGGCTTCGCGGTTCCACTGGCCCATGGTGCCCTCCACTTCCGGATGGCCGGCGTGGCCGATCAACACCACGTCACGGCCGGCACGGCAGTGGCGGGCGACTTCGAAGTGGACCTTGGTCACCAGCGGGCAGGTGGCGTCGAACACCTTCAGGCCACGGCGCTCGGCTTCCTGGCGCACGGCCTGGGACACGCCATGGGCGCTGAAGATCACCGTGTTGTTGTCCGGCACTTCGTCGAGTTCCTCGACGAAGATCGCCCCGCGCTGCTTCAGGTCGTCGACCACGAAGCGGTTGTGCACCACTTCATGGCGAACGTAGATGGGCGCGCCCAGCGTTTCGATCGCGCGCTTGACGATCTCGATCGCACGATCGACACCGGCACAGAAACCACGCGGGTTGGCGAGCAGCACATCCATCAGTTCAATCTCCCGGCAGCGGCCGGCTTACGGTTTCGGATTGGCATTATCCGCCTTTTTGGCGGACTTGCCGTCGAACAGGCCAAACAGGGCGATGCCGATGGCACCCACCACGATGGCCGAGTCGGCGATGTTGAACGAGGGCCAGGTGTAGCTGCCCACGTACCACTGGATGAAGTCGACCACGTGGCCGTGCACCTGGCGGTCGATCACGTTGCCGATGGCGCCGCCGATGATGAGCGCATACGGCACCGCGGCCTTCCAGTTGCCGCGCGCGGTGCCGCGCAGCCACCACGCCATCAGGCCGCTGATGGCGATCGCCAGCGCGGTGAAGAAGTACTTCTGCCAGCCACCGGCGTCGCTCAGGAAACTGAACGCGGCGCCGGTGTTGTAGGTGCGGTACCAGTTCCAGAAGCCGTCGATGACCACCACCGGCTGGAACTCCGGCAGGCTCGACAGCACCCAGGCCTTGGACCACTGGTCCAGGCCGATGATGGCGGCCGACAGCAGCAGCCAGACCAGGGCGTTCGGATGCGGACGGGGCGCGGCCATCAGAACCAGCTCCGCACTTCGCCGGCGCCGGTCACGTTGCTCACGCAACGGCCGCACAGTTCCGGATGGTCGGCGTTGCTGCCGACGTCGGCGCGGTGGTGCCAGCAGCGCACGCACTTGGCCTTGGTGGTCGGCTGGGCGCTGACGAACACCTCGTCGGTGGTCGCCGGGCGCACCTGCACGTCGCCACTGATGAACAGGAAGCGCAGTTCATCGGCCAGCGGCTGCCACTTCGCGGCCTGCTCCTCGTTGGCGGCAATGGTGATCTCCGCTTCCAGCGCGGCACCGATGGCGCCGTTGGCACGCATCGGCTCGAGCACCTTGGCCACCTGCTCGCGCACAGCCAGCAACTGATCGAAGTCGGTGGCGTTGAGCTGGGCATCGGCCGGCAGCGGCGCCAGGCCGTCGTACCAGGTGGTGAACAGCACATGGCCGGCATGCTCGCCCGGCAGGTAGCCCCACAGCTCGTCGGCGGTGAAGGTCAGGATCGGCGCCACCCAGCGGGTGAACGCTTCGGCGATGTGGTACATCGCGCTCTGTGCCGAACGGCGACCGTGCGAATCGGTCGGCATCGTGTACAGGCGGTCCTTGGTCACGTCCAGGTACAGCGAGCCCAGGTCCACGCTGCAGAAGTTCAGCAGCAGCTGCACGATCTCGGCCATGTTGTAGCCGTCGTAGGCCGCCTTGATCTTCTCCTGCAGCTCCCACGCACGATGCACGATCCAGCGGTCCAGCGCGACCATCTGGTCGAGCGGACGCAGGTGCTGGGCCGGATCGAAACCGTCCAGGTTGCCGAGCAGAAAGCGTGCGGTGTTGCGCAGGCGGCGGTAGGCATCGGCATTACGCTTGAGGATCTCCTGCGACAGCGACATCTCGTTGCTGTAGTCGGCCGAGGCGATCCACAGGCGCAGGATGTCCGCGCCCAGCTTGTTCATGATGTCCTGCGGCTCGATGCCGTTGCCCAGCGACTTGGACATCTTGCGGCCGTGCTCGTCCACGGTGAAGCCGTGGGTCAGGCACTGCTTGTACGGGGCGCGCTTGTCGATCGCCACGCCGGTCAGCAGCGAGGACTGGAACCAGCCGCGGTGCTGGTCGGAACCTTCCAGGTACAGGTCGGCCGGCTTGCCGAAGCCACGCGCGGCGAGCACGCCTTCATGGGTCACGCCCGAATCGAACCAGACGTCGAGGATGTCGGTGACCTTTTCGTAGTCGGCGGCTTCAGCGCCCAGCAGTTCGGCGGCATCCAGCGAGTACCACACGTCGATGCCCTCGGCTTCGACGCGGTCGGCGACCTGCTGCATCAGCTCCACCGAACGTGGATGGATCTCGCCGGTCTGCCGGTGGGTGAACAGTGCGATCGGCACGCCCCAGGTGCGCTGGCGCGAGATGGTCCAGTCCGGGCGACCGTCGACCATGCTCTGGATGCGCGCCTTGCCCCAGGTCGGGAACCAGCCGACGGTGTCGATGGCGGCCAGCGCATCGTTGCGCAGGTTGGCCTTGTCCATCGAAATGAACCACTGCGGGGTGGCGCGGAACACCACCGGCGTCTTGTGGCGCCAGCAGTGCGGGTAGCTGTGGCGGATCGGATGGAACGCCAGCAGCGAACCGTTGTCGCGCAGCACGCCGACGATGGCCTCCTGCGCCTTCCACAGGTGCTGGCCAGCCAGCACCACGTCACCGGCCGGCGGGGTCGATTCCAGGTACACGCCACGGCCGTCGATCGGGGTCACCTGGCCGGCGTTGTACTTGTCCAGCAGGCCGTACTTCTGGCTGACCACGAAGTCTTCCTGGCCGTGGCCGGGGGCGGTGTGCACCGCACCGGTACCGTCCTCGTCGGAGACGTGGTCGCCGTTGAGCACCAGGATCTCGCGCTCCGGGTAGAAAGGATGCGCCAGCAGCTGGTTTTCCAGCGCCGCGCCGGTGGTTTCAGCGTGCAGCACCACCTCGTCCACGCCATAGCGCTGCAGCGCGCGCTCGGCCAGCGCGGCGGCCAGCACCAGCCAACGGCGCTTGCCGTGGTGCGCCGGGCCTTCGGCCAGCACGTAGGTGATCTCCGCGCCCAGCGACACCGCCAGCGAGGCCGGCAGCGTCCACGGGGTGGTGGTCCAGATCGGTACGGCCACTTCCACGTCGGCCGGCACGCTCACGCCGAACGCCTGGCCGATGGCCTGCGCATCGCGTGCGGCGTAGGCCACGTCGATCGCCGGCGATTCCTTTTCCTGGTACTCGATCTCGGCCTCGGCCAGCGCCGAGCCACAGTCGAAGCACCAGTACACCGGCTTGGCGCCACGCACCAGGTGGCCGTTGGCCACGACCTTGGACAGCGCACGGATCTCGTTGGCTTCGAAGTCGAAGCTCAGGGTCTTGTACGGGTTGTCCCAGTCACCGGTCACGCCCAGACGCTTGAAGTCCACGCGCTGGATGTTGATCTGCTCTTCGGCGAACTCGCGGCACTTCTGGCGGAATTCAACGGCGTCGAGCTTGGTACCGACCTTGCCCCACTTCTTTTCCACCGCGATCTCGATCGGCAGGCCATGGCAGTCCCAGCCCGGCACGTAGGGCGCATCGAAGCCGGCCAGGTAGCGCGACTTGACGATGATGTCCTTCAGGATCTTGTTGACCGCGTGGCCCAGGTGGATGCGGCCGTTGGCGTACGGCGGGCCGTCGTGGAGCACGAACAGCGGGCGGCCGGCGGCGTTATCGCGCAGCTGCTGGTAGAGCCCCTGCGCTTCCCACCGCGCCAGAATGCCCGGCTCGCGCTTGGGCAGATCGCCGCGCATCGGGAATTCGGTGGCTGGCAGGTTCAGGGTGGTCTTGTAGTCCTGGCTCACGCAGTGGCTCGCAATCTATGTTCGGAAAGGATGGCGCGCGCCTGTTCGGCGTCGCGGTGCATCTGGTCGGTCAGCGCCGCCAGATCATTGAATTTCTCTTCGTCGCGCAGCTTGGCGACGAACTCCACATCGATGTGGCGCCCGTACAGGTCGCCCTGGAAATCGAACAGGTGGGCTTCCAGCAGCGGCTCCACGCCCTCCACCGTCGGGCGGGTGCCGAAGCTGGACACCGACGGCCACGGCTGGTCGAACACGCCATGCACCCAGGTCGCGTAGATGCCCGACAGCGCCGGGGTCTTCGGGAACCGCAGGTTGGCGGTGGGGAAGCCCAGCGTACGGCCGAGCTGGCGCCCGCGCACCACCCGGCCGCTGATCGCGTACGGACGACCCAGCAGATCGTTGGCACGGGCGAAGTCGCCCTGCTGCAGCAGCTGGCGGATGCGGGTGCTGGAAATGCGTTCGCCATGCAGGTCGACCGCTTCAATTTCGCCCGCAGTGAAACCCAGTTCGGCACCCATTTTCTGCAGCAGAGCCAGGTCGCCGCGGCGGCGGTTGCCGAAGCAGAACTCGGGGCCGATCCAGACCTCACGCGCACTCAGGCGCTTGACCAGCAACTGGCGCACGAAGGTCTCGGCCGGCATCGCCGCCATCGCCGCGTCGAATCGCAGCAGGCCGACCGCATCGACACCGAGCTCGCGCAGGATCTCGACCTTGCTGCGCGCCAGGGTCAGCCGCGGCGGCGGTGTGCCCTGGGCGAAGAACTCACGCGGCAGCGGCTCGAACGCCACGGCCACGGCGGCCACGCCCAAGGCGCGCGCGCGGGCAACCGCGTGGCGGACCAGCGCACGATGGCCCAGGTGGAGGCCGTCGAATGCACCGATACAGACCACGCTTCCGTTGGGGAACAGGTCCCCGCCCTCGACGCTTCTGAACAGCCTGCTCATCAACTCTCGTTCCGGCCCGACCGGGGCCGCCGCTTCAATGGTGTAACCCTGAAGTATAGCCGCCACAGGCCGCGATCAATGCCCACGCAGATCGCGCGGGCGGAAGCCCATCGCCAGCATGGCTACCGCGTAGGTGGCACCGCCACCGCCGACCAGCAGCGACAGGCTGCCGATCCGCTCCCACACGCTCATCGCCGAGAAGCCCGGCAGCCAGTGCAGCAGGGCCAGCAGCACACCAACCATGGCCGCACAGGCCAGCAGCAGTCGCAGCAGATAGCCGCCCCAGCCCGGCCGGCGCTGGTAGACGTCGGTCTTGCCCAGCCAGTACCACAGCAGGCCCAGGTTCAGGTAACTGGACAGTGCACTGGCAATGCCCAGCGCCAGATGCAGGCCCGGCTGCTTGCCGATGGCCGCCATCACGCCCTGCGCCTTCAGCTCGTCCGGCACCATGACCTGGTACAGCACCGCCAGCAGGGCGAAGTTGAACACCATGTTGGCCACCAGCGCGGCCACACCCGCGCGCACCGGGGTCTTGGTGTCCTGGCGTGCGTAGAACGCCGGCAACACCACCTTCAGCAGGGCGAACGCCGGCAGGCCGAAGCTCAGGCCGTACACCGACAGCGCGGTCATGCGGGTATCGAAGGCACTGAACTGGCCGTGCTGGAAGATGGTCGCGATCAGCGGTTCGGCCAGCAGCAGCAGGCCCAGCATGGCCGGCACCGAGATCAGCAGGGTCATCCGCAGGCCCCAGTCCAGCGAGCGCGAGAAGCCTTCGCGGTCGGTGCTGACGTGGTGACGGGCCAGCGCCGGCAGGATCACCGTGCCCAGCGCCACGCCGAACACGCCCAGCGGTAGCTCCAGGAAGCGGTCGGCCAGCGACAGCCAGGACTGCGAGCCATCGGTCAGCTTGGCCGCGATGACGGTGTCCAGCAGCAGGTTGATCTGCGCCACCGAGGAGCCGAACAGGGTCGGCACCATCAGCGTCATCACCTTGCGCACGCCCGGATGGCTCCAGCCCCAGCGCGGCAGGGTCAGCAGGTTGATGCCCTTCAGCGAGGGCAGCTGGAACAGCAGCTGCAGGATGCCGGCAGCCAGTACCGCCCAGCCCAGCGCCAGGATCTGTTTCTCCGGGGTGCCGCCCAGCCGCGGGGCCAGCCACAGTGCACCGGCGATCATGCACAGGTTGAGGATGACCGGGGTCAGCGCCGGCATGGCGAAGCGCTGGAAGCTGTTCAGCGCGCCGCCGGCCAGGGCGGTCAGCGACACGAACAACAGGAACGGGAAAGTCAGGCGGAACAGGTCGACCAGCAGGCCCTGCTTGACCGGATCGGTATCAACGCCACTGGAGAAGACCGAGGCCAGCTGCGGCGCGAAGATCAGCGCCAGCGCAGTGACCAGCATCAGCACCCCACCCAGGGTGCCGGCGGTGCGGGCCATCAGTTCACGCAGCTCGGCGTGGCTGCGGGTCTCCTTCACTTCCGTGAACACGGGCACGAAAGCAGTGGCGAAAGAGCCTTCGGCGAACAAACGCCGCAGGAAATTGGGTACCCTGAAGGCGACCCAGAAAGCATCAGTGATGGCGTTGGTGCCGAACGTGGTGGTCACCACGAAGTCCCGGACAAGTCCGAGAACGCGCGAGACCATGGTCATGCTGCTGAACGACAGCAGGCCCCGCAACAACTTGGGTGAACTCACTCAGCGTCCCTCTTGACAATCGACTTGACGTGCATTTCTTACGCCATCATACTAGCTAGCTTGCTGTTCCCATAACACCGATTTTTTCAGGAAACCACCACCGTGGCCAATATCAAGTCCGCCAAGAAGCGCGCCAAGCAGACCGTCGTGCGCAACGCGCGCAACGTGGCTCAGCGCTCGATGCTGCGCACCGCTGTCAAGAAAGTGATCAAGGCGCTGGACGCCAACGATGCCGCCGGCGCCGAAGCCGCCTTCGCCGTTGCCCAGCCGATCCTGGATCGCTTCAGCGCGCGTGGCCTGATCCACAAGAACAAGGCTGCTCGCCACAAGAGCCGCCTGAACGACCGCATCAAGGCCCTCAAGGCCGCCTGATCCGGCGTTGCCGCCCTGCCCTTAGGGGCCGGGCAGCAGACAAGAACCCGGCCCAGGCCGGGTTTTTTGTTGCCAGCGATCCGGGGATTGCCGCAGGTACGGCGGCATTGGCCGGCGGCGTGGACTGGCGGCTGCACCGGCTGGGTAGAGTCGACTGTTAGTCGACTAACGCGCGCAGCGCGGGCTTTACGGGTAGCGAGAAGAGCAGTCGACTAGCAGTCGACTCTACCCAGCCGGAGCCATTACCCAGCCGGAGCCATCCACCCCAGCCAGCCCCAACCCCATCGCGCAGGCCACAAAAAAACCCGGCCGAAGCCGGGTTTTTCGCATGGAACCACAACAGCATTACTGCGCGTCGCGGGCTTCCTGCTCCTCTTCCTTCTGGCGATCGAAGAAGGCCATGATCCGGCTCATGATCGGGAAGGTACCTTCGCGGCCCAGCGCGGAGACCAGGAACCACGGCTCCTTCCAGCCCAGCTCGGCGACGATCTGCTCGGCCGCAGCCTTCGCTTCATCCTCGAACATCAGGTCAGCCTTGTTCAGCACCAGCCAGCGCGGCTTCTGCAGCAGTTCCGGATCGTGCTTTTCCAGCTCGCGCTCGATGGCGCGCACCTGCTCGACCGGAGAAATGCCTTCCACCCCACCCTCCATCGGCGAGATGTCCACCAGGTGCAGCAGCAGGCGGGTGCGCTGCAGGTGGCGCAGGAACTGCGCACCCAGGCCGGCACCGTCGGCCGCGCCTTCGATCAGGCCCGGGATGTCGGCAATCACGAAGCTGCGGTAGTTTTCCACCTTCACCACACCCAGGTTCGGGTACAGCGTGGTGAACGGGTAATCGGCCACCTTCGGCGTCGCCGCCGAAACGGCACGGATCAGGGTGCTCTTGCCGGCGTTGGGGAAGCCCAGCAGGCCGACGTCGGCCAGCAGCTTCAGCTCCAGCTTCAGCGTGCGCTCCTCACCCGGCTCGCCCGGCAGCGCCTGGCGCGGCGAGCGGTTGGTCGAGCTCTTGAAGTGCATGTTGCCCAGGCCACCGCGGCCACCCTTGGCCACCAGCAGGCGGTCGCCGTGCTGGGTCAGGTCGCCGATGACTTCATCGGTGGCAACGTTGATCACCACGGTGCCGACCGGCACGGTGATGGTCAGGTCTTCGCCGCCCTTGCCGTAGGCCTGGCGGCCCATGCCGTTCTCGCCACGCTGCGCCTTGAAGATGCGGTCATGGCGGAAGTCGACCAGGGTATTCAGGTTTTCGTCGGCGCGGATGTACACGCTGCCGCCCGCACCGCCGTCGCCGCCGTCCGGGCCGCCGAGCGGAATGAACTTCTCGCGACGGAAGCCAATGCAGCCGTTGCCGCCGTTGCCGGCGAACACTTCGATTTCTGCTTCGTCTACCAGTTTCATTGTTTCGATGCCTGCGATGGGCGCGGCCTGCCGGCCGCCGCCTTGAATGTTATGCCTGCCGATGGCCGGCAGCCCGGCCTGGCCGGTCTTGCTTCAACTCTAACGAAAAGCCCCGCCGAAGCGGGGCTCTTCATGCAGCACCCCCATGCCGAGGCACGGGCGCCGGCGATGCCTGGATCAGGCGTCGGCCGAGACGATGCTGACGGTGCGACGCTTCTTGGCGCCCTTGACCGAGAACTCCACCTTGCCGTCCACGAGGGCGAACAGGGTGTGGTCACGGCCCAGGCCAACGCCGGTGCCCGGGTGGAACTGGGTGCCGCGCTGACGCACGATGATGTTGCCGGCTTCGATGGCCTGGCCGCCGAAGATCTTGACGCCCAGGTACTTCGGGTTGGAGTCGCGACCGTTGCGCGAGGAGCCTACGCCCTTTTTATGTGCCATGACTGCTTCTCCTGATGCTTAGCCGGCGATGCCGGTGATCTCGATTTCGGTGTAGTACTGACGGTGACCCTGACGCTTCATGTGGTGCTTGCGGCGACGGAACTTGATGATCCGGACCTTGTCAGCACGACCCTGGGACAGGACCTTGGCGGTGACGGCAGCGCCCTTCAGCGCATCGCCCAGCTTCACGCCGTCGCTGTCACCCAGCATCAGGATGTTGTCAAACTTGATCTCGCTGCCGACTTCGACTTCGAGCTTTTCAATGCGGAGCTTTTCGCCCTGCGCCACGCGGTATTGCTTACCGCCGGTGACCAGTACTGCGTACATGACCAGGCCTTCCTCTGTAGTTATTGTGGTCTGAGCTGCCGCCATCGAGGGCGGACAGGAGCGGAATTGTACGCAGATCAGCGGGCGCGGGTCAAGTCAACCCCTGAACGTCGAAGGAGAAGGCACCGGAAAGGGGTCAGAAGCATTTTCACGCCGTGAAAAGGGATCTGACCCCTGGCTGACGGCCTGTCTCACAAGGTGAGACACCGGGCTGGCATTGTCGCCCATTGCCCCCATCTGGTCACCTCGGTAGGCTGACCGATTGCCGTTCCCTGCTGGCCCGGCACCCAGCCAACGCCCCCACAACCGGATCCCCCATGGCGATGGATTTCATCCGCATCCGCGGCGCGCGGACGCACAACCTGAAGAACCTCGACCTCGACCTGCCCCGCGACAAGCTGATCGTGATCACCGGCCTGTCCGGCTCGGGCAAGTCCTCGCTGGCGTTCGACACCATCTATGCAGAAGGCCAGCGCCGCTATGTCGAGTCGTTGTCGGCCTATGCGCGCCAGTTCCTGAGCGTGATGGAAAAGCCGGACCTGGACCACATCGAAGGCCTGTCCCCGGCCATCTCGATCGAGCAGAAGTCGACCTCGCACAACCCGCGTTCGACCGTCGGCACGATCACCGAGATCTACGACTACCTGCGCCTGCTGTACGCCCGCGTCGGCACCCCGCGCTGCCCGGACCATGGCTACCCACTGGAAGCGCAGACGGTCAGCCAGATGGTCGACCAGGTGCTGACGCTGGACCCGGAGCAGCGCTACATGCTGCTGGCGCCGGTCATCCGCGACCGCAAGGGCGAGCATGCGCAGGTGTTCGACCAGCTGCGTGCGCAGGGCTTCGTCCGTGTGCGCGTGGACGGCGAGCTGCATGAGATCGACGCGGTGCCGCCGCTGGCACTGCGCCAGAAGCACACCATCGAGGCGGTGATCGACCGCTTCCGCCCGCGCGAGGACATCAAGCAGCGCCTGGCCGAGAGCTTCGAAACCGCGCTGAAGCTGGGCGACGGCATAGCCTCGGTGCAGAGCCTGGACAACACCGAAACCGCGCCGACGCTGTTCTCCTCCAAGTATTCCTGCCCGGTCTGCGATTACTCGCTGCCGGAGCTGGAACCGCGCCTGTTCTCGTTCAACGCACCGATGGGCGCCTGCCCCGGCTGCGATGGCCTGGGCATGGCCGAGTTCTTCGACCCCTCGCGCGTGGTGGTGCATCCCGAACTGTCGCTGGCCGCCGGTGCGGTGCGCGGCTGGGACCGCCGCAATGCCTACTACTTCCAGCTGATCGCTTCGCTGGCCAAGCACTACCGGTTCGACGTCGACGCGGCGTGGAACTCGCTGCCGGCCAAGGTGCAGCAGGCCGTGCTTTACGGCAGCGGCGACGAAGCGATCACCTTCACCTACTTCACCGAAGCCGGTGGCCGCACCCAGCGCAAGCACCGCTTCGAGGGCATCATTCCCAACCTCGAACGCCGCTACAAGGAAACCGAGTCGCCGGCGGTGCGCGAAGAACTGTCCAAGTACATCAGCGAGCAGCCGTGCCCGGAATGCCACGGCGCGCGCCTGAACAAGGCGGCTCGCAACGTGTTCGTGGCCGACCGCCCGCTGCCGGACCTGGTGGTGCTGCCGATCGACGAGGCGCTGAAGTTCTTCAGCGAACTGAGCCTGCCGGGCTGGCGTGGCGAAATCGCCGCGAAGATCGTCAAGGAAATCGGCGAACGCCTCGGCTTCCTGGTCGATGTGGGCCTGGATTACCTGACCCTGGAGCGCAAGGCCGACACCCTGTCCGGTGGCGAGGCGCAGCGCATCCGCCTGGCCAGCCAGATCGGCGCCGGCCTGGTCGGCGTGATGTACGTGCTCGACGAGCCGTCCATCGGCCTGCACCAGCGCGACAACGAACGCCTGCTCGGCACCCTCACCCGCCTGCGCGACCTGGGCAACACGGTGATCGTGGTGGAGCATGACGAGGATGCGATCCGTCTGGCCGACTACGTGCTGGACATCGGCCCGGGCGCGGGCGTTCATGGCGGCGAGATCGTCGGCCAGGGCACCCTGCAGGACATCCTGGAAGCCCCGCGCTCGCTGACCGGCCAGTACCTGTCCGGCAAGCGCGCGATCGAGATTCCGGCGCGCCGGCACAAGCCGAATCCGAAGATGACCCTGCACCTGCGCGGGGCCAGCGGCAACAACCTGAAGGGCGTGGACCTGGCGATTCCGTCGGGCCTGCTGACCTGCGTGACCGGCGTGTCCGGCTCGGGCAAGTCGACCCTGATCAACGACACCCTGTTCTCGCTGGCCGCCAACGAGATCAACGGTTCCTCGCACCCGATCGCCCCGTACAAGGAGATCGATGGCCTGGACCTGTTCGACAAGGTGGTGGACATCGACCAGTCGCCGATCGGCCGCACCCCGCGTTCCAACCCGGCCACTTACACCGGCCTGTTCACTCCACTGCGCGAACTGTTCGCACAGGTGCCTGAAGCGCGCGCGCGTGGCTATTCGCCGGGCCGCTTCAGCTTCAACGTGCGCGGCGGCCGCTGCGAAGCCTGCCAGGGCGACGGCCTGATCAAGGTCGAGATGCACTTCCTGCCGGATGTGTACGTGCCGTGCGATGTCTGCCATGGCAAGCGCTACAACCGCGAAACGCTGGAGATCCTGTACAAGGGCTTCAACATCAACGACGTGCTGGAAATGACCGTCGAGGATGCGCTGAAGCTGTTCGAGCCGGTGCCGTCGATCGCGCGCAAGCTGGAAACGCTGGTCGACGTCGGCCTGAGCTACATCAAGCTGGGCCAGAGCGCGACCACGCTGTCTGGTGGTGAAGCGCAGCGCGTGAAGCTGTCCAAGGAACTGTCGCGCCGCGATACCGGCCGCACCCTGTACATCCTCGACGAGCCGACCACCGGCCTGCACTTCCACGACATCGAAGCGCTGCTGGGCGTGCTGCACAAGCTGCGCGACGAGGGCAACACGGTGGTGGTGATCGAGCACAACCTGGACGTGATCAAGACCGCCGACTGGATCGTCGATCTGGGCCCGGAAGGCGGGCATCGCGGTGGCACCATCCTGGTCACCGGCACGCCGGAAGACGTGGCGGCCTGCCCGCAGTCCTACACCGGCCAGTTCCTTGCGCGCATGCTGCCGTCCACCAGCGCGCGCCCGGAACAGCCGGCCGCCGTGGCCAACAAGCCCGATGCCCGCCCGCCGCGCAAGGTGAAGCCTGAGAAGCCGGCCAAGGTGGCGAAGAAGGCGGTGGCTGCCAAGAGCACCGGCAAGGCCAGCAAGAGCACGACGAAGAAGAAGGACGCCTGATGAGCAGCGAACACAAGATCCTGGCCCGCATCCCGATCAGCGTGCGCTGGCGTGACATGGACAGCATGGGCCACGTCAACAACGCCAAGTACATTTCCTACCTGGAGGAAGCGCGCGTGCGCTGGATGCTGGGCGTGGACGGCGTATCGATGACCGACCGCATCGCACCGGTGGTGGCCGCGACCAACGTCAACTATCGGCTGCCGATCGTGTGGCCCAACGACATCCTGGTCGAGCTGTTCGTCGAGCGCCTGGGCAACAGCAGCGTGACCATCGGCCACCGCATCGTCGATCAGCAGGACGATTCGAAGCTGTATTCCGATGGCAACGTGGTGGTGGTCTGGATGGATACCCAGACCGGCAAGAGCGCACCGCTGCCGGAGGCGATCCGCAGCACCTCTACCTGACGCGCCCTGGTGGGTGCCGACCTTGGTCGGCACGCTTTGGCTGCAATGAGGTTGCCGGCCAGCGGCCGGCACGACCGACACTGATCAAAGGACTGACATGATCCACAAGACCGAACTGCGCGACCTGCTGCCCGGCATGGTCCCCTTCCCCACCGACGTCTTTCCCGCCGACCAGGCCTGGCTCGGCCAGCACCTGCTGCCGCTGCTGAAGATCGACCTGGGCGTGCTGCGCCCGGAACTGGCTGGCCAGGTGGCAACGATGCTGTGCCCGATCGAGCCGTACGACGGCTGCATCGGCGAGACCACCGAAGAACACCACAACGATTTCACCGGCACCAACTGGATCGCCTTCGAACTGACCGCCGGCAACCAGATGCGCTTCCTCGGCAACGAGGGCTATTTCATCGGCGATGCGGTACAGGACAAGGACGCACAGGAACACATCGCGCAGATGCGCGAGAGCTACGCCAAGGCCCGCGACTACCATGCCGAGCACGGTCGCCTCGCCTGCTACTCGCGCTATGGCAAGGGTGAGGCCAGCGAGCGCGATTATCTGGATACGCTGGGTGGCCCCATTGGTTTCGGCAACTGGACCGAGACCGCGGAGATTCCCGCAGCCTTCGAACTGGGCTTCACCGAGGCGGCCGATGACCCCAACGCTGCGGACGATGCCGAAACGGTGATCATCACCCGCAATGGCAACAAATTCTTCGCCGTGGCCGACGTAGCCGGCTACAACTGGTGCGCCACCGGTGCCGACGCGATCGTGATGCTGTACGAGCCGGTCAGCCGCACGGTGCTGTTCTCGTACGACTGGTCGTAAGCCTGTTTGGTAGTGCCGGCCACTGGCCGGCATACCGAGTTGCCGGCCAGCGGCCGGCACTGCCATCCCGCTACGGCGCGGCCTTGCGCACGGTCAACGTCGCGCTCGCTTCGCTACCCCCTTCCAGCTGCAGCCGCAGCGGCAGCACCTGCCCTTCCTTCAGCGCGCCCTTGCCCTGCATCAGCATCAGGTGCAGGCCGCCGGGCTTGAGCTCGGCACGCGCGCCGGCTGCCAGCGGCAGGCGCTCGATCGCGCGCATCCGGCTGACCCCGTCGACAATCGTGGTCTCGTGCAGCGACACATCACCGAAGCTGCTGCTGGTCGCGCCGGTGATCGCCACCGCCTTGCTGCAGCCATTGTGGATGACGCCGTAGCCGGCGGTCATCGGCATTGCCGGATTCGGAGGCAACCGCGCCCAGCCCTGCTCCACCGTGACGCACGCCGGTTCGGCGGCCGAGGCCGATGCTGCGGTCGCACACAGGACCCACAGTACGCCAACGAATGGTTTGGTTATCATCGCCCAGGTTCCTTCTTCGCAACGAGACCGCAGCATGACGACGCTCATCGAGGTGATCAACCATGGCCCCATCCGCGAACTGCGCCTGGCACGGCCGCCGGTCAACGCACTGGACACCGAACTGTGCCGGCAGTTGATCCATGCCATCGAGCTGGCCATGGCCGAAGACGCGCATGGCATCGTGCTGTCGGGCAGCGAACGCGTCTTCACCGGCGGCATGGACGTGCCGCACCTGCTCTCGCATGGCGATGACAAGCACAAGCTGCTGGACACCTGGAACGCCTTCTTTGGCGCCGTGCGCACGCTGGCCGAGAGCCGCATTCCGGTGGTCGCGGCGATCACCGGCCACGCCCCGGCGGGTGGCTGCGTGCTGGCCCTGTGCTGCGACTACCGGGTGATGGCGCGCAGCGCCGATCCGTCGCGGCCGTATGCCATCGGCCTGAACGAGGTGCAGGTGGGCCTGATTGCGCCGGAGGGCATCCAGCGCCTGCTGCGCCGTGCGGTGGGCGTGCACCGCGCCGGTGTGCTGCTGACCACCGGTTCGCTGGTGCCGGCCGAACAGGCGCTGCAGATCGGCCTGGTGGATGAGCTGGCCGAGGGAGACCTGGTGGTGGCACGCGCCATTGCCTGGCTGCAGAACCTGCTCAAGCAGCCGCGCCAGCCGATGCTGCTGACCCGCGCGATTGCCCGTGCCGACCTGCATGAGGCGCTGCACCCGGACCTGATCCAGCTGGACCGCTTTGTCGAGGCCTGGTTCGCCCCGGACGCACAGAACGCCCTGCAGGCCCTGGTAGCCCGGCTGGGCAAGTAAACGGTAGTGCCGGCCGCTGGCCGGCAACCAGGCAATCCTTCCGGGTCGCCTGTGGCTGCCGGCCAGCGG
>NZ_JAPTFQ010000058.1:0-30885 GCF_030985535.1 Stenotrophomonas sp. Sm2128 | reverse complement strand
GCGCCCCCCCCCCCGCGCCCGGCCTCGGCCGGGTACCAGTCCAGGTACTGCACCTGCCAGCCCATCTGCTGCATGCGACGCGGCCGGCCTTCACCATCACGCTCGACCTTCTCCGGACCGGCAGCATCACCGGCCACCAGGCCACGGATCCACGCCGGCAGCTGGTTGACCGGAATGTCCCAGCCGGTCGCTTCCAGCAGCAGTTGCTGGGCGTCCTCGCCGGCACGCGGCCCACCGGCCAGTCCCTCCAGGCGACCGGCTTCGGAATGGGTATCGCCGGTCAGCTTCCAGCTCTGCCGGGTCACCGGCGCGCTCAGCTCAACCACATAGCGGCGTCCTTCCTGCTTCCAGTCGATGCGTCCGCTGCCGCCGTCCTTGCCCTTGCTGACCGCGACCCGGCCCTGGAAAGCCCAGTCCGGCTGTGCCTGCAGCGCGGCCACGCGCGCCGCCTCGGCCTGCGCCGCCTCGGCCGAAACAACCTCGACCACCGCCGGCGCCGGGATCTTCTGCGTGCCCACGCTGGTACAGGCGGTCAGCGCCAGGGCCGCAGTTGCCAACAGCAGCGGCCGGATCAGGGAAACACTCATGGATTGAATTTCTCGCGGGCGCGCAGCAGCGCGCGGTTTTCAGGGTCGAGCTTGGCCGCTTCGTCGAAGAAATGGCGGGCCTCGTCATGCTTGCCCAGCACCCACAACACTTCGCCGACATGGGCGGCGATCTCGGGGTCCTTGGCCAGGGTCCAGGCACGGCGCAGCTGCACCAGTGCTTCTTCCTTGCGGCCCAGGCGATACAGCACCCAGCCATAGCTGTCGACGATGGCAGCGTTGTCCGGTTCGGCCACGCGGGCGCGGTCGATCAGCTCCAGCGCTTCCTGCAGGCGACCGGTGCGATCGGCCAGGGTGTAACCCAGCGCGTTCAATGCCGGCACGTTCTCCGGGTCGGTCACCAGGATCTTGCGCAGGTCGGCCTCGGCGCGCGGGATCTCGTCGCGGCGTTCCCAGGTGAGCGCACGGGCGTACAGCAGGCCGTTGTCATCCGGGTAGGCGGCCAGGCCGCGGGCCAGTGCATCCAGCTCCCCGGCACTGTCGTCAGCACGCTGGCGCAGTTCGGCTTCCAGCAGGTAGGCATCGCGGCGCACATCGTCGTCGACCACCGCATCGGACTGGATCGCGTGCACTTCATCCAAAGCCTGCGGCAGGCGCCCGGCCAGAGCCTGGGCGTTGGCCGCGCGCAGGCGCGCCTCGCTCAGTTCATCGCCACCGGGCACGCTGTGGTACCACTGCACCGCCTCGGGATAACGCTTCAGGTATTCGGCGATCTTGCCCAGCAGCAGGCGCTGCGCCGGGTCCGGCTTGGCCGCCTGCCGCGACAGTTCGTTGTAGAGGTTGGACAGCGCGGCCTTGTCGCCCTGCTTGGCCAACAGCGAGGCGCGCATGCCCCAGGTCTGCACGTCCTGCGGGCCGAACGCCAGCACGCGCTCGGCGGCGGCTGGCTGGCCGAGGCTGTCATAGGCAATGGCCACTGCATTGCGCAGTTCCGGGTCCTGGCGGGTCTTCGGCTCCACATCGTGCAGCAGCGACAGCGCCTTGCCGGTCTCCCCGGCCTGCTGCAGCTGGCTGGCGCGCAGCAGCGCCACACGCGGTTCTTCGGGGAAGCGCTTGACCACTTCGTCGATCATGCGCCGCGCCAGCTCGGGCTTGTCCATGCGCAGGGCAAGGCGTCCGAACTCCTGCCACGCCTCGATCTTCGGCGGAATGGCGTTGGCGTCGACCAGCTCGCCCAGCACCTGCGCCGGCACTGCCGGGTCGCGGCCGCCGCCGATCAGGGCGGCCAGGGCGAACTTCCAGCCACGTTCATCCGGGTCGGCCAGCAAGGCCTGCAGATCGCCACGCGCTGCCTTCACATCGCCCTGGCGCATGGCCAGCGCGGCAGCGGCACTGCGCATGGTCAACGAGCTCGGCGCGCGCTGCTGCCAAAGGGCCAGGCCCTTGGCGGCGCTGGCGTCATCGTTGGCGAGCATGGAAATGCGGGTCGCGCGCTCGGCCAGGCCGGCGTCGCCGCCGGTCTGCTGGGCGGCCTGCAGGTACCAGCGGGCGGCCTCGGCCAGCTTGCCAGCCTGCAGCGCGAACTCACCGGCCATCACCGGTTCCAGCGCCAGTTCCTCAGTGGCCGGGGCCCGTACGGGGGCCTTGGCCGGCACCGCCGCCAGGGCCTGGCTGCAGGCCAGGGACAGCAGCAGAACACTGGGGATGCGAATCAATGCGGGCATCGTCGGCATCGGGGCCTTAAAATGTCGTCCAATGGCCAGCAGCTTATCGCAAGCAACTGAACAATGACCCTGTGGGTGCTCGGACTGAATCACCAGACCGCACCGGTGGAGCTGCGCGAGCGCGCGGCCTTCGCCGGTGAGGCGTTGCCGCGCGCGCTCGGTTCGCTGCGCGACACTCCGCAGATCGCCGAGGCGGTGCTGCTGTCCACCTGCAACCGCACCGAGCTGTATGCCGTGGCCGATTCGGCACAGGCACTGGACCAGTGGCTGCAGGCCCAGGCCGGCGACCTGCAGGGCTACCTGTACCAGCATGCCGATGCAGAAGCCGTACGCCACCTGTTCCGGGTCGCCACCGGCCTGGACTCGATGGTGCTGGGCGAACCGCAGATCCTCGGCCAGGTGAAGGACGCATGGTCGACCGCGCGTGACCACGGCCTGCTCGGCCAGCGCCTGGACCGCCTGTTCCAGCAGACCTTCTCGGTGGCCAAGCGTGCGCGCACCGATACCCAGGTCGGCGCCAACCCGGTATCGGTGGCGTCGGCGGCGGTGCGCCTGGCGCAGAACGCGTTCGCGCGGCTGGACGATTCCACCGTGCTGCTGGTCGGTGCCGGCGAGACCATCGAACTGGCTGCACGGCACCTGAGCGAAGGCAAGGTGCGCCGGCTGCTGATCGCCAACCGCACCCTCGCCCACGCGCAGGAACTTGCCAGCCGCCATGGTGGCGTAGCCCTGCCGCTGACCGAACTGGACCGCCACCTGGGCGAGGCCGACGTGGTGTTCTCGGCCACCGCTGCGCGCGAACCGGTGATCCACCGCGAGATGGTGGCCAAGGCCCTGCGCGCGCGCCGGCACAAGCCGATGCTGCTGTTCGACCTGGCCGTGCCGCGTGACATCGAGGCGGAGGTCGGCACGCTCAACGACGCCTTCCTCTACACCGTCGACGACCTGGAGCGCGCGGTGGAAGACAACCGCCGCGGACGCCGCGAGGCAGCCGCCGAGGCCGAGGCGATCATCGACCTTCAGGTATCGCGTTTTATCGAGACCCAGCAGGCCAGCGCCCACCAGGCGCCGCTACGACAGCTGCGTGCGTTCGGCGAGGCCACCCGCACTGAACTGCTGGAACGCGCGCGCCAGCAGCTGGCCAACGGCAAGCCGGCCGACGAAGTGCTGGAACTGCTGGCCCACGGCCTGACCAATCGATTGCTGCATCCTCCTACCGCTGCCCTGCGCGCTGCCGCACTGAGCGGCGATGCCGACCTGACCCGCGCCGCCGAGCGCCTGTTCCCGGCAACGCCGGGTTACCGCCACCCACCCGTGAGACCCGATGACGCCGACCCTGCGCCGTAAGCTGGAAGCGCTGGCCGAGCGCCGCGAAGAACTGGAACGCCTGCTCGCCGAACCCGACGTGGTCGCCGACAAAACCCGTTTCCGCGACCTTTCGCGCGAATTCGCCCAACTTGAACCGGTTGCCACTGCACTGGCCGATGAAGCACGTGCCAAGGCCGATCTGGCCGCCGCCGAAGGCATGCGCGCCGACCCCGACCTGCGCGAGCTGGCCGACGAGGAAATCGCCGCCGCGCAGGCGCGCCTGCTGGAACTGGAGCAGGAGCTGGCGCTGCTGCTGGTACCGCGCGACCCGCGCGACGAAGGCAACCTGTTCCTGGAAGTGCGCGCCGGCACCGGTGGCGATGAGGCGGCGATCTTCGCCGGCGACCTGTTCCGCATGTACGCCCGCTATGCCGAGCGCCAGGGCTGGAAGGTCGAGATCGAATCGGACAATCCCGGCGAGCACGGTGGCTACAAGGAAGTGGTGGCACGGGTGGTCGGCCGTGGTGCGTTCTCGCGCCTGAAGTTCGAATCGGGCACGCACCGTGTGCAGCGCGTGCCGGCCACCGAATCGCAGGGCCGCATCCATACCTCGGCGGCCACCGTGGCGATCATCCCGGAGGCCGACGAAGTCGATGACATCGTCATCAACCCGGCCGACCTGAAGGTGGATACGTTCCGCTCCTCCGGCGCCGGTGGCCAGCACGTCAACAAGACCGAGTCGGCGATCCGCATCACCCACGTACCGACCGGCGTGGTGGTGGAATGCCAGACCGAACGCAGCCAGCACGCCAACCGCGACAAGGCGATGAAGCGCCTGAAAGCGCAGCTGCTCGACGCCGAGCGCCAACGCCAGGACGCGGCGCAGGCCGAGTCGAGGCGCCTGCAGGTCGGCAGTGGTGATCGCAGCCAGCGCATCCGCACCTACAACTTCCCGCAGGGGCGCATCACCGATCACCGCGTGGAGGGCCTGACCCTGTACGACCTGCCCAACATCCTGGCCGGCGACCTCGATCCGCTGCTGCAGCGGCTCAGCCACGAACACCAGGTCGACGCCCTGGCCCAGCTGTCGGCAGGCTGAGCACGATGTCGGCCTGGCAGCAGCGACAGCAACTGCAGCAAGCGATCGCCCGCCAGCCCGACGACTTCGTCGCCTGGGTGATGCTGGCCGACGTGGAACTGGAAGCCGGCGACATCGCTGCCGGCGAACAGGCCGCACGACGTGCGCTGCAGCTGCGCCCGAATCACCCCGAAGCGCTGGCACGGCTGGGCCGCGTGGCGTGGATGGCCGGTGCACATGGCGATGCGGCCAAGCTGCTCGGCCAGGCCTCGGCATTGGCACCGCAGCATCCCGGCATTGCGCTGTGGCTGGGCCATGCACTGGAAGATGCCGATGATGCCGAAGGCGCGTCGGCGGCCTATCGACGCGCGCATGGGCTGATGCCGGCCGAGCCGTACATCGCCGCCCAGCGCCTGGCCTGGCAGCGTCGCCTGTGCGATTGGCAGGACCTGGACACGCTGGCGGCACAGGTGCGCGCCGCCGTTGCCAGCGGCCAGGGCGTGGTCGAGCCGTTCGCCTTCCTCAGCGAGGACGCCAGCGCTGCCGAACAGTTGGCCTGCGCGCACACCCGTGCGCTGGCCGTGGCTGCCTCGGTGCGGCCCTTGCCGCCGGCAACGGTGCGCCCGCACGGCCCGCTGCGCGTCGGCTTCCTCTCCAATGGGTTCGGCGCACATCCGACCGGATTGCTGACCGTGGCGCTGTTCGAGCAGCTGCGTCGCGACCCCGCACTGCAACTGCATCTGTTCGCGCTGAACCGCGACGACGGCAGCCGCATCCGCCAGCGCCTGCAGGCAGCGGCGCAGCTGCATGATGTGGCTGGCCTGCGACACACCGATACCGCCGCACGCATCCGCGCACAGGGCATCGACCTGCTGTTCGACCTGCGCGGCTGGGGCGGTGGCGGCACGCCGGAAGTGTTGGCGATGCGCCCTGCCCCGCTGCAATTGAACTGGCTGGCCTATCCGGGCACGTCGGGGGCGCCGTGGATGGACGCGGTGGTCGGCGATGCCTTCGCCCTGCCGCCGGCACTGGAGCCGTGCTACAGCGAACGCGTGCTGCGCCTGCCACGAGCCTTCCAGCCGTCAGACAATACGCGCGTGCTGGAGCCTGCGCCGACCCGTGCGGACTGCGGACTGCCCGCGCAGGGCGTGGTGTTCTGCTGTTTCAACAACAGCTACAAGCTCAACCCGCGCAGCATGGGCCGTGCCTTCGCAGTGCTGCAGGCAGTCCCCGGCAGCGTACTGTGGCTGCTGTCCGGACCGGGCCAGGCCGACGCCCGCCTGCGCACTGCCGCGCAGGCTGCCGGCCTGGACCCGGCGCGCCTGGTGTTCATGGCCAAGCTGCCGCATCCGCAGTACCTGGCCCGTTACCCGCTGGCCGACCTGTTCCTCGACACGCATCCGTACAACGCGCACACCACCGCCTCCGATGCGCTGTGGGCCGGCTGCCCGGTGCTGACCTGCCCGAGTGACACCTTCGCCGCGCGCGTGGCCGGCAGCCTCAACCACCATCTGGGAATGGCACGGATGAATGTCGCCGACGATGCGGCGTTCATCACCACCGCCAGCGCGCTGGGCAACGACCCTGCAGCACTGGCGGCGTTGCGCGCTGAACTGGCACAGGCGCGCGAGCGCAGCGGGCTGTTCGACATGGGCGGGTTTGCCCGCGATCTGTCGGCGTTGGTGCAGCAGCTGGCGCGCGAACACGGCTGGCTGGGAACAACCGAACCGACTGGGTAATGTCGGCTGAGTAATGTCGGCTGGGTAATGTCGATTGGATGACGTCGACTGGGTAGAGTCGACTGCTGGTCGACTGCCCTCGGCAGGAAGCCGAAAACCCCGCGCTGCGCGCGATAGTCGACTGACCGTCGACTCTACCGGCGTCGACATCGCCTGGGCAGCCCCTGCGCTACGCTCGGGCTTCCTCCCCGCGTGGTGTGACGATGGCCAAGCTCAAGCGCAAGGACTACGACGAACTGCTGCTGCCGCTGCAGCTGGAACTGACCGCCATGGCGCGCTGGGTGCAGCACAGCGGACAGCGCCTGCTGGTGCTGTTCGAAGGCCGTGATACCGCAGGTAAAGGCGGCGCGATCCAGGCCATCAGCCAGCACCTCAACCCGCGCCAGTGCCGGGTGGTGGCGCTGCCCAAGCCCACCGACCGCGAAGCCACGCAGTGGTACTTCCAGCGCTACGCCTCGCACTTGCCCGCCGCTGGCGAGATCGTGCTGATGGACCGCAGCTGGTACAACCGCGCAGGCGTCGAACGGGTGATGGGCTACTGCAGCGAGACCGAGTACCAGCAGTTCCTGCGCCAGGCGCCGGTGTTCGAACAGCTGCTGGTGGACGACGGCATCCTGCTGTTCAAGTACTGGCTGTGCGTGGACCAGGAGCAGCAGGAGAAGCGCTTCGCCGAGCGCCATCTCGATCCGCTGAAGGGCTGGAAGCTCTCTCCGGTGGACCTGAAATCCCGCAGCAAGTACAGCGCCTACACCGAGGCGCGCGAGGCGATGCTGCGCGCGACCCATCGCGAGGCGGCACCGTGGACACTGGTGGATTTCAACGACCAGCGGCTGGGCCGGCTGACGCTGATGCGCAACCTGCTGGACCGGTTGCCGGACACGCGCGTGGATGCGCCGTTGCCGGAGCTGCCGAAGCTGAAGGGCAAGCTGCATCGCGAGCACTACGATGTGCTGAAGCCGATCGAGGACTTCCCGGTCGAGGATTAGGGTGGGTCGGCAGGGCCTGCGGCCCTGCACCTGCAGAGGCAACGACAACAGCCGGCTCTGGGAGTTTTGCTTGTTGGCTGGGGTGGTGTGGGTTGGCAGGACACGCCGTAAACCCCGCTCCGCGGTCCGGCCCAGCCGCTGGCGGCTGTGCGTTCGGGCGCTTGCGAAGCAGTGCTTCGCAAACGGAGCGCCCTCACCCATGGGGGCTCGATGGCGCCATCCATGGCGCCAACGGTCCTGCCAACCCACACCGCCCCATCCCCGACGGATTTCCGGTGACGGAGGTAGATCCACGCCATGCGTGGATGAATCTCCATTGAAATCGATTATTTCGACAATTGAACGAAGAGCATCCACGCATGGCGTGGATCTACCAGACATGGGGAATCTGTCAGAGGTGGGGCGGTGCCGGAGTGCGGGGTGTCAGCCGCATGGATGCGGCTGCCAAGCCTACAGGGACGTACTTGCAGCGTCCCCGCACTCCGACACCGCCCCGCCATCCCACGGATAGCCCGCTGTTGCTGTTGCTTTTGCTGTTGCTGGGGTTGCCGGCCAGCGGCCGGCACTACCGCGGGTGCAGGGCCGCAGGCCCTGCCGCCCAACCCCATTACTTGGCAGCAGCGATCTGCTTTTCGATGTCGGCGGCCGTCACCGGGCCGAGGAAGGTGTGCGCCAGCTTGCCCTGTGGATCCAGCAGGTGCGTCAGCGGCAGGCCGCGCGGCGTGGCGAAATCGGCCGGCGGATCGAACGGGTCCACGATCACGATCGGATAGGTCACCGGATGCTTGGTCAGGAACGACTGCATTTCCGGCACTTCGATGTCCTCGTAGGCCAGGCCGACCACTTCGATGTTGCTGCGCATCGCATGCAGCGCCGACAGCTCGGGCATCTCCTTGCGGCACGGGGCACACCAGGTCGCCCAGAAGTTCACCACCACCCACTTGCCGCGGTGCGCGGCCAGGTCGTAGTCGCTGCCATCCACCGCCTTCATCTTCAGCGTCGGGAACTCGGCGGTGGTGCGCTCGGCCGGGGTTTCCTCGACCGGTGCCGGTGCGGTCGGCGTCGGTGCCTGCGCCGGTGGTTGGCTGCTGGCCGGCGTCGGCTCCTGGGCCGGCTTGCAGGCCGACAGCGCCAGCAGCAGGGCCAGCGGGAGCAGCAACGGGGTCTTGCGGGTCATGGCATGTCTCCAGAGTCGGTATAGATATCGCTGACCTTGCGCTTCAGGCGTTCACGCAGGGGCAGTCGCAGATCATCCAGCGCCGCCAATGCGGCACGGCCCAGGCTGTCGTCGCGGTACGGCAGGTGCTGCTCGGCTACCGGAATGCGCAACTGGGTACATTCGTAAAGATCGGCCAGGCTCACCTGGTCCAGGTCGCGCGAGAGCAGCCATTCGCCACGTTCATCGCGGCGCAGCAGGCCGATCTCCTGCAGGTTGCAGGCCAGGTCCTGCAGCAGCGAATCGGTCAGCATCGGCTCCAGCCGCAGGATTTCATCGTCGGCCAGGCCCTTGCCCTTGGCACGGGCGTGGTGGAAGCGGCCGAGCAGGCGCAGCAGGCCATAGAACTCGTAGCCCTGCGGCAGGCGCAGTTCCACCGGCTGGTAGCGGAAGGCCGCCATCGACGAAGACAACGATGCGCCCAGCAGCACCGCCACCCAGCACAGGTAGATCCACAGCAGCAGGATCGGCACGAAGGCCACCGTGCCATAGAGCTTCTGGTAGGACTGGAAGCTGCCCAGGTAGGCGCCGATGCCCCACTTCACCAGCTCCAGGATCACCGCGGCCAGGATCGCGCCAGGCACTGCATGCCGCCACTTCACCGTGTGGTGCGGCACCACCCGGAACATCAGCGTGATGCAGACGAACTCGATCAGGATCGGCGCCAGCCGCAGTGCCAGTTCGGCCAGCCAGCGGCCCTCCTGGGTGCCGAACAGCGGCATCGCGAACACCCGCGCCGACACCGCCAGCGAAGCCGCCGCGAGCATCGCGCCCAGCGTCAGTACAGTCCAGTACACCAGGAAGCGGGTCAGCTTGGGCCGGGTCGAGCCGACCCGCCAGATCTGGTTGAAGGTTTCTTCAACACTGTTGAGCGTGATCAGCAGCGACACCACCAGCGCGATGAAGCCGGCGGCGGTGAGCTGGCCGGCACTGGCCGAGAACTGCCGCAGGTAGCCCTCGGCCGCGCGCGCGGCGTTGGGAACGAAGTTGGAGAAGACGTAATCGCTGAGCTGGTCGCTCCAGCGGTCGAAGACGGGGAAGGCCGACAGCACGCCGAACACCACGATCGCCAGCGGTACCAGCGCGAACACCGTGGTGTAGGCCAGCGCCGCCGCTGCCTGGAACAGGCGGTCGTCGAGGAAGCGATGCCACAGGAAGCGGCCGAAACTGATGGCCCGTGCGCGATCCCGCGCGCGCTCCATCCACAGGTTGAGCGTATCCAAAGGTTCCATCGGTGGAAGGGTACCCGATGCGGAATGCTGGCAGGATAGCCATACTGGCGACCACACGACGAGGAGAAGCGGGCACGATGGGCGAGATTCTGGTGCTGTACTACAGCCGGGGCGGTTCGGTGGCACGGCTGGCGCGCCAGATCGCGCGGGGCATCGGCGAAGTGCCGGGCATGAGCGCGCGCCTGCGCACGGTGCCGCCAGTGGCCGCCGTGACCCAGACCGCGCAGCCGCCGGTACCCGACGACGGCGCCCCCTACGTGAGCGTGCAGGACCTGGTGGAATGCCAGGGCCTGCTGCTCGGCAGCCCCACCCGCTTCGGCAACATGGCCGCGCCGGTCAAGCACTTCCTGGATGGACTGGGCGCCGAATGGGTCAATGGCACCCTGTCCGGCAAGCCGGCCGGCGTGTTCACCTCCACCGCCTCGATGCACGGCGGCCAGGAATCGACCCTGCTGTCGATGCAGGTGCCGCTGCTGCACCACGGCTGCGTGATCGTCGGCATCCCGTTCACCGAACCGGCGTTGAGCCACACCACCAGCGGCGGCACGCCCTATGGCGCCAGCCACGTGGCCGGTGCCGCCGACGATCCGCAGCCGACCGACGACGAGGCCGTGCTGGCCCGCGCGCTGGGCCGCCGGGTGGCCGACATCGCGCAGCGGTTGGCCCGATGAGCCGCCCGCCGCGCACGGTCCTGCTGCTGGCCCTGATGGGGCTGGCTGCGCTGTTCGCAGGCTGGTTCATCAATGACAAGCACTGGCTGGCCACCCAGCTGGTGTTCACCGCGCCGCCGCTGGCGCTGGCCTTTGCGCTGCGCCTGGGCTGGCGCAAGGCCGGGTTCTGGGCCTCGGTGCTGGCGCTGGGCTGGTTCAGCCACGGCGTGATGAGCGCCTGGAGCCACCTGGAAACACGCTGGCTGGCGCTGATCGAAATCGCCCTGGCCCTGCTGGTGATCTTCAGCGCCAGCCTGCCGGGGCTGCGCGCCCGCTTCGGCAAGCGACGCTGACGCTGCGCCCGCCGGGCCGTATCATCTGTGTCCCTGGCCCCGCGCCGCTGTACCTGTCCTGGTTTCGCGCATGCACATGATGGAAGAGCTCCTGGTCGTCACCACCGGTGGCACGATCGACAAGATCTACTTCGACGACAAGTCGGACTACCAGATCGGCGACCCCCAGATCGGCATGATCCTGCGCGAGCTGGGCGTGACGTTCCGCTTCAACGTGATTCCGATCCTGCGCAAGGATTCGCTGCACATCAACGATGAAGACCGCGAACTGATCCGCGCCACCATCGCCGCGCAGCCGACCCGCCACGTGCTGGTGACCCACGGCACCGACTCGATGGTGCAGACCGGCAAGGTGCTGGCGACGATCCCGGACAAGACCATCGTGATGACCGGCGCGCTCAGCCCGGCGCGGTTCCGTGGGTCGGATGCGGAGTTCAACATCGGCTGCGCGATCGGTGCGGTGCAGTCGCTGCCGAGCGGCGTATACATCGCCATGAACGGTCGTATCTTCGATCCGCAGCACGTGCGCAAGAACGTGGCCGCCAACCGCTTCGAGTCGGTCTGAGGAACAGCGTGCCGACCAAGGTCGGCACGCACCAAAGCGCTGCCCTTGCAAGGCCGGTGCCTACCCAAAGAAAAACGCCCCGGCCTGAGCCGGGGCGTGCCCATGGAGAGGGGCTTGGGCTCAGTACTGGGCGTTGAGGGTCAGGCCCGAGAAGGTGCTGTAGGCCTTCACCCGCACATACCAGGTGCCGGCGGCAGGACTGTTGATGGTGCAGGTCTCGCTGTTGCCGCTCAGGTACGGACGGCAGGTGTAGGTGGTATCGGTCGGGGCACTGCCCTGGCGCACATACAGGTCGGCATCACCGCTGCCGCCACTGATCGCGACGCGCAGCTGGGTGCTGCCGGCCGGAACAGCCACGGTGTAGTTCAGCTCGGCACCGGTCGCAGCGCCCAGGCCGGTCACCGGCACGTTGTTCTGCAGCACGTTGCCACCCGGGTTCGGGTTGCCGCCACCGTTGATCGCCGCGGCCACGGCGGCATTGGCGTCGATGATGCCGGCGCCGCAACCACCCGAGCAGGCGCCCGGCAGCGGGCGTGCCGTGCTCTTGATGATGCTCTCGACCTGCGCCGGGCTCAGCGGGCTCGGAGCGACCGACTGCATCAGCGCGACCACGCCGGCCACGTGCGGCGCTGCCATCGAGGTGCCGTTGTACGACGCGTAGGTCGCGCTGCCCGGCGTGGTGGTGCCGGTGTTGAGGGTGGACAGGATGCTCTGGCCCGGTGCCGAAATGTCGATGCCGGTACCGTAGTTGGAGAAGCTGGCACGTGCACCGGCTGAGGTGGTCGCCGCCACCGCGATCACGTTCGGGCAGTTGGCCGGCACCGACGAGGACACGTTGGTGTTGCTGTTGCCGGCGGCGACCACCACGGTGGTGCCACGGCCGACCGCGCCGTTGATCGCGTTCTGGTAGGTGGTCGAGCAGCTGCCACCGCCGCCCAGCGAGAGGTTGATGACTTCGGCCGGATTGGCGTTGGCCGGTACGCCGCTGACGGTGCCACCGGACGCCCACACGATCGCATCGGCGATGTCGGAGGTGTAGCCGCCGCACTTGCCGAGCACGCGCACCGGCACGACCTTGGCATTGAACGCGGTACCTGCCACACCGGTACTGTTGTTGGTCACCGCCGCCACGGTGCCGGCAACGTGGGTGCCGTGCCAGCTGGAGTTGGAGGCCGGGATGCCCGAGCCACACTCGTTGGCGCCGTACCAGTCGCCTTCGTCGTTCGGATTGTTGTCGCGGCCGCCGCCATCACGCGCCATCGCGGCGTCGCTGATGAAGTCATAGCCCGGCAGGATGTTGGCGTTGAGATCGGCATGGTTGGTGATGCCGGTATCGATCACGGCCACCACCACGCCGGTGCCGGTGGCCTTGTCCCAGGCCGGCCGGATGTTGATGCCGGCATTGGAGGTGCCGAAGCCCCATTGCTCGCTGAAGCGGGTGTCGTTCGGGGTCAGCGTCGCGCGCATGATCTGGTCGACTTCGACGTATTCCACGTTCGGGTCGGCGGCCAGCTTGCGCATCAGCAGTTCGGATTCGGCCTGGTCGAGCGGACGGTCGGTCTTGACCAGGGTCGGGCCGACGGCCAGCTTGCGGACCTGCTGCAGGCCCAGCGCGCGGCCCTGGCTGCTGGCCAGGCCGGCGGCGGCCGTCTTCAGCGACGAAGCCAGCGCAGTAGTGTTGGCCACGGCGGCGCTGCCGTCGCGGTACTTGACGATGAAGCGCTGGTGCGTCGGCGCGGACTGCAGGCCGCTGAGCTGGACATCACCGGCCAGCGCAGGCGTGGCCAGCAGCAGCGATGACAGAACGGACGCACCAAGGACCACCCACACTCGACGCACACGCGGTTGCGTTACCTGGGACATCGTATTTCCCTTTCTTGTGGTGTGAATGCCGGAATCGGCAGAAGCACCGGCCCGAACCCGGGGCTGGCTTGCATTGGCGAGGTTCGAAGTCCGGTGAGTCAGCGGACCCCCCTAACGATCCGCCGTGCACATGACGCTAATGGCCGAAACCGGACACCACAAGATTTTCAGCGTCTTTTCAGCAAGATGAAATGTTCGTTCTGAGACTTTTCGGGTCGAGGGTTTGTGAAGGTGAAGGAACTTTCTCGTGTCCTGCACAGACCTGACTGGGCCGTCACGTGTCCTGGAATGACTATGCCGACATCGGCGTTCGCTGCTGACCCCAACGACCGCGCAGCGTGCCCGCGGTGCGCCTGCCCGTCGCGTCGGACGCACTGACTACTTTGCCTGCGGAACGCTCGCTGGCCGGATGCGCTGCCCTTTGACCGGCTCGCCGCGTGCAACCGGCTGGCCATCGGCCACGTAGCCGGAGAACTGTGCCGGCAACGCTTCGCCGACACCGAACACGGGCCCGTCCTGCAGCTGGTAGTGCAGGTGCGGTTCGGAGGAGTTTCCGCTGTTGCCACAGTCACCGAGGTGCGCGCCGCTGCGGACAACCTGTCCCTGGGCGACCCGCACACTGCCCTGGCGCAAGTGCGCCAGCACCGAGTACTCCTCATTGCCGTGATCGAGGATGACGCGATTGCCGGTGAGCTGAGCAGCATTCATCTGCCCCGGCACGTTGTCGGCGATCCCTTCGACCACGTCCACCACCGTGCCGTCGGCCGGCGCGAGGATCGGGCGGCCGAAGCAGTAGTAGTCATCGTTGCGCAGCCCATCGCCACGGTGCGAGCGGCCATCGCGTACCACCAGCAGATCCAGCGCGAAGCGCTGGCCGGCATGGGCCGCATGGTAGTTCTGTTCGACAGTACGCCCGCCCCAGAACACGAAGTATTCATCGTCGAACGGCAGTTGCAGCCGTGTGCGGGTCTGGTAGTCGAGGAACCCGCTCGCCGCAGCCTGCGGCGGCGTGGTCTGTAGCGGGCGGATGTAGAAGCCGCCGATCCGCCCGTCGGCATCGATGGCCCACAGCACCTGGATGATGGCCGGGCTCCTGGCGAAGCGCGCCTGCCGCAGATAGGTGTCGAATCCATCAACCTTCTCGACCTTCTCACTGACCAGCTCGGTTTCTGCGCCCCAGCCAGCGAGCACCTGCTCGCGCAGCGCCACCAGGTTCTGCGGGGACTTCAGCCCCGCCTGCATCTGCGGCGTCATCCGTTCCCACAGGGCGTCGACGTGCCCTTCGTAGAACTGCGTGGTCAGCGTGGCTCCCTGTTGGCGCGGATCTGCGGCCGCGGCCACGCCGGTGAGGGCAGAGAAGGAAACAACCAGAACTGCAAACAGGCGCGGAAGCAATGTCATGTCAGGCGTCCTTTCGATCCGGATCGGGAATGCCGGCAACGATCGCTGCCAGCTGCGTGCGGTACTCGGCCAGGGCAGTACGGCCCATCGGCGTCAACTGCAGGGTGGTCAGTGGGCGCTTGCCACGGAACGACTTATTGATGGCGACCAACCCTGCCGCTTCAAGCTTGCTCAGATGGCTGGAGAGATTGCCCTTGCTCAACCCGCTGAGATGCTCGACAAATCCGAACTCGGCGGATTCAGCACCTGCCAGGATCGACAGGATCAGCAGGCGTGCCGGCTCGTGGATCAAGCGGTCGAGCTGAAGCAACGCTCTGGAATCAGGCAGCTGGGTCATTCGAGGTTCGTCCGCGCCGCCATGAACGCGCGCATCTCCACCTGCAGCCGCTGGAAGCGCTGGTGGTCACGCCAGCCGACCACGATCAGTGCGACGGATGCCAGCGGAAACACGGCCGTGCTCAGGCCGAAGCCATACGCCTGCCCGGTGAAGGCCAGCGCGGCCTGGCACAACAGGAACACACCTACGATGAACTCCAGCGGCGTACGCAGCCAGCGCCACACCACCCAGGGCAGCAGCGCCACCACGGCCAGGTAGCCAATGGCGCGCAGGTCCCAGGGAAGTTGGCCGATCGGCGCCAGCCGGGCCAGCACGCTGCCGATCACCAGCACGCTTACCAGCGCCGTGAAGGCGATGAAAAAGCGCTGGAAATTGCGTTCGACCGGCGTGACCTGCTCCTCGACCTGGCCCAGCCGCTGGTAATAACGGCGTGCCAGCCATTGCTTGCCGACGATCCACAGCACCGGCACGGCAATCAGCACGATGCGCAGCGCCAGGGTGGTCGGCAACAGGGCGCCGGCAAGGAACGAGGCCAGGCAGGCGATGCCGCCAGCCATCGCCGACAGGCCCCCGGCACTTCGCGAGTACCGCGAGTATTCACGGGTCAGCGCCTGCAGGCGCGAGGAAGGATCAATGACGGACGGCTGCTGCATGACACGCTCCATCGGGGTCGCTTGAATTTAGTTTGCATTGCAAACCTATTTGCGTCAAGCAATCGCCTACTGCGGTCTGGCGTCCGGCCCCACAACGCAGAAAGCCCGTCACGGGGACGGGCTTTTCGGAAGAGCAGTCGAGCGTGGCTCGACGCTACAGTTCAGCGTGGGCGGTCAGCCCAGCTTGACCAGCCAGTTGTGGCGGTCCGGCAGGCGGCCGTACTGGATGTCGGTCAGTTCCTTGCGCAGCGACATGGTCACTTCGCCGGCCGGCGCGTTGATGTCGCCCACCGAGAAGCCCTCGCCCTTCAGCTGGCCGATCGGGGTAACCACCGCCGCGGTGCCGCAGGCGAACACTTCGCTGATCGCGCCGGAGGCCACGCCGTCCTTCCACTCGTCGATGCTGACCTTGCGCTCTTCGACCTTCATGCCACGGTCGCGGGCCAGCTGCAGGATGCTCTCGCGGGTGATGCCTTCGAGGATGCTGCCCGACAGTTCCGGGGTCACCAGGGTGCCGTCCTTGTAGACCAGGAACACGTTCATGCCACCCAGTTCTTCCAGGTACTTGCCTTCGACCGGGTCGAGGAACAGCACCTGCGAGCAGCCCTGCGCCTGCGCCTTCTGCTGCGGCAGCAGCGAGGCAGCATAGTTGCCACCGCACTTGGCGGCACCGGTGCCGCCCTTGGCCGCACGCGCGTATTCGGTGGACAGCCAGATCGACACCGGGGCAACGCCCTTGGCGAAGTACGGGCCGGCCGGGCTGGCGATGACGTAGTAGCCGGCCTTGTGCGCGCCGCGCACGCCGAGGAAGGCTTCGTCGCCGATCATGAACGGGCGGAAGTACAGGCTGGACTCATCGGCCGACGGCACCCAGTCACTGTCGACGGCGATCAGCTGCTTCAGCGATTCGACGAAGATCTCCACCGGCAGTTCCGGCAGCGCCAGGCGCTGCGCCGAACGCTGCAGGCGACGGCCGTTGGCATCCGGACGGAAAGTCCAGATCGAGCCATCGGCATGGCGGTAGGCCTTGATGCCTTCGAAGATTTCC
This sequence comes from Stenotrophomonas sp. Sm2128, assembly GCF_030985535.1. Lineage (NCBI taxonomy): Bacteria > Pseudomonadati > Pseudomonadota > Gammaproteobacteria > Lysobacterales > Lysobacteraceae > Stenotrophomonas > Stenotrophomonas sp. Sm2128. Next base: position 14,187 of record NZ_JAPTFQ010000058.1, on the reverse strand, counting down.
TGGCCGTAGTGCAGCACGGCCGCGGCCGGATCCAGCTGCAACGGGCCGTAGGCACGCACGTTGGCGTTGTGCCAGCCGGCATCCTTGTCCCAGCGCACTTCCACCATGTGATCGGTGAAGTGCAGGCCGAAGCCCGGCTTCTCCAGGATCTTGGCGCGCTCTTCAGCGCTGCGAGGGTGGTCCGAACGGGTAACGGCGAAGCTGGGGATGGACTGGGACACCGGAGGATTCCTGTTCTGGTTGCGGGTAGTGCCGGGCCCGCGTCACTGCGGGCCCTGGGTCAAAGCATGCCGGTCTCGAGCCGGGCCGCCTCGGACATCATGTGCTGGTTCCACGGCGGGTCGAACACCAGGTCGACGTCGGCCTCGGCCACCGTCGGGATCATTTCAAGCTTGCTGCGCACGTCGTCGACCAGGATGTCGCCCATCCCACAGCCCGGTGCGGTCAGGGTCATCTTCACGTCGATCTCGCGCTGGCCTTCGTCCAGGTGCTTGATCTCGACCTCGTAGACCAGGCCCAGTTCGACGATGTTCACCGGAATTTCCGGGTCGAAGCAGGTGCGCAGCTGCTGCCACACCAGCTGTTCCACCTGTTCATCAGTGGCGTCGGCCGGCAGTTCCAGCGGTGCCGGTGCCTCCTTGCCGATGGCGTCGCCGTCCTTGCCGGCGATGCGGAACAGGTTGCCCTCGACGAACACCGAATAACTGCCGCCCAGCGCCTGGGTGATGTACCCATAGCTGCCGGCGGGCAGGGTCACGGTATCGCCCTGCGGGACCATCACGGCCTCGCAATCGCGCTCGAAGTGGACAGGTTCGCTGCTACGGGAATACATGGGGACCGATATGGGGCCGTGGCCGGGGCCACGCAAGACGGCATTCTAGCCCAGCCGCTCCGGCACCGCCGGTGCACCGCCGCAAACCACAGTATCCTGTGGGTGATCTTCAGGGAGCTTCGATGTCCTCCAATGCCGCGCGTGCCAGGACCGTGACCTGGCTCTGGCCCATCATGCTGTTGCTGGGCCTGGTTGTTGCTCCCCTTGCCTGGATGGTGCTGGCGCTGATGACCGGCCGGCAGGTCGGCTGGATGGCGGTACTGACCGCCCTGGAACTGGTGTTCATGCTGCGCATGGGTACGCTCGGCCCGGGCCGGCTGCGCATCGTGCTGGTCGTGGTGGGCACCCTGCTGGTGGCCGCCGTGGCCAACTGGACCATCGCCAGCGCCTGGATGGGCGGCTCGATCGGGCTGGACCTGTGGGACGCCACGATGCGGATGGGCCCGCACCTGGCCTGGACCCTGATCACCCTGGCCAATGGCGCGGTGGAGTGGCTGTGGCTGGCGCTGGGCCTGGCCGTGGGCGCCTGGCTGGCGCGCTGAGCGCGCCGGTTGCCACGCCCGCCGGGGATATGCAGGTAGATCCACGCATGCGTGGATGGGATGGTAGTGCCGGCCGCTGGCCGGCAAACGCGCGCGGACCAGGGCCCGCACCTACCCGATGCAGCGGCCACGCGTGGATGCGGTAGTGCCGGCCGCTGGTCGGCAAAGGGGTCAGAGCCCATTCCTGCGGAAAGGGATCCGACCCCGGTCCTCAATGCCCGCCGTCGAGCGCCTTCAACTCGCTGACCAGCGAGGCTGCCGCTTCGGCACCGTCGCCATACAGCATGCGGGTGTTGTCGGCGTAGAACAGCGCATTCTCGATGCCCGCGAAGCCGGTGCCCTTGCCGCGCTTGATCACCACCACGTTGCGCGCATTGACCACGTCCAGCACCGGCATGCCGTAGATCGGGCTGGCCGGATCGGTTCGTGCGACCGGATTGACCACGTCGTTGGCGCCGATCACCAGCACCACGTCGGTGTTGGCGAACTCCGGGTTGATGTCGTCCATGTCCGCGATCAGGTCGTAGGGCACGCCTGCTTCGGCCAGCAGCACGTTCATGTGCCCCGGCATGCGTCCCGCCACCGGGTGGATCGCGAACTTCACCTTCACTCCGCGCTGGCCCAGCCGCTGCGCCAGTTCCCATATCTTGTGCTGCGCCTGCGCCACGGCCATGCCGTAGCCGGGCACGATCACCACGCGCTCGGCGAAGGCCATCATCGCGGCGACGTCAGCCGCTTCGATCGGCTTCTGCGAGCCGCTGATCGCCTGCGCTTCGCCACCAGCACCACCGCCGAAGTTGGAGAACAGCACGTTGCGGATCGGCCGGTTCATCGCCTTGGCCATCAGACGGGTCAGCAGGATGCCCGCCGCGCCGACCATCATGCCGGCGATGATCAATGCTTCGTTGCCCAGCACGTAACCTTCGAACGACACCGCCAGGCCGGTGAACGCGTTGTACAGCGAGATCACCACCGGCATGTCGGCGCCACCGATCGGCAGCGTCATCAGCACGCCCAGCGTCAGCGCAAGTACGAAGAAGGCAACGATCGCCCAGGTGCTGAGCGTGCTGGCGGCGATGATCGCCAGTACCACCACCGCCAGCGCCACCAGCAGGTTCATCACCTGCTGGCCCGGCCAGGTCACGCGCTTGTCCAGGCGTCCATCCAGCTTGGCCCAGGCGATCACCGAGCCGGACAGCGACACCGCGCCGATCGCTGCGCCGACCACCGCCAGCAGCAGCACCGTGCCCGACGGCTGGCGCGCGGCCAGATCGGCCAGCGCCTGCGCGCTCCAGTGGCTGGTATCGCGGTTGGCAAGGAAGGCGTAGCGCAGCAGCTCCACCGCGCCGATCGCCGCCGCCGAGCCACCGCCCATGCCGTTGTACAGCGCCACCATCTGCGGCATGTCGGTGATGGCAACCTTGCCGGCCGACCACCAGGCCAGGCCCGCGCCCAGCAGCAGCGCCACCAGGATCAGCGGAACGTTGTGCAGTTCGGGAAGGAAGAAAGTGGCCGCCGTGGCCAGCAGCATGCCCAGTCCGGCCCAGCGGATGCCGCTGCGCGCCGTCAGTGGCGAGGCCATGCGCTGCAGGCCCAGCAGGAACAGCGTGGCGGCGACGAGGTAGCTGGCCTTGACCAGCCAGTCGAGCAGTTCGACGGTGCTGATGTTCAAGCCTGCGGCTCCTTCGGCTCGTCCTTGCCGCCCTTGGGCGCGCTCGGCTTGAACATTTCCAGCATGCGCGCGGTAACCACGTAGCCACCGGCGGCATTGCCGGCACCCAGCACCACGGCGAGGAAGCCCAGGGCCTTCTCCAACGGTGTCTGCGCGTGCCCCAGCACCACCATCGCGCCGATCAGCACGATGCCGTGGATGAAATTGGAGCCCGACATCAGCGGGGTATGCAGGATCACCGGCACCCGCGAAATGATCACGTGGCCGGCGATGGCGGCCAGCATGAAGATGTACAGCGCTACGAACCCGTCACTCACTGGCAACGCTCCCGCTCTGTCTTCGTCGGCCCATCATAACCATGGGCTGAACCCGGCGTGCACCCGGCGTCAACCGAAGCGGCGCTCACGCGTTGTCGATGGTGACCCCGAGCGAGGAACCGTACCCTGTGCTGGTGAGCAGCCCCGTCCCCCCGAGCGCCGAGACCGATGCCCTGCCGGCATCGCTGGAAGCGTTCCTGGCCAGCGTCGGCCCGCGCGCGTTCCGCTTCGCCGAGGCCGGCCTGCGCCAGCGCGAAGACGCCATGGACGCGGTGCAGGACGCGCTGCTGCGCATGCTGGACTACGCCGACAAGCCGGCAGCCGAATGGGCGCCGCTGTTCTGGAGCATCCTGCGCCGGCGCGTGATCGACGTGCAGCGCCGGCGCCGCTTCCGCCTGCCGTTCTGGCGCGACAACCAGGACGCGGAAGGCGGCGAGATCGACTGGGCCGATCCCGGCCCGGACCCGGCACAGGCGCATGAACAGCGCCAGCAGTACCAGCAGCTGGTGGACGCGTTGCGCCGCCTGCCCGCCCGCCAGCGCGAGGCCTTCACCCTGCGCGTGCTGCAGGACCTGGACGGGGCCACCACCGCCCGCGCCATGGGCTGCAGCGAAGGCGCGGTAAAAACCCATCTGGCACGCGCCCGGCAGGCGCTGCAGGACTACCTGGAGATCCACCCGTGAACCGCTCCCTGCCTTCCGATGACACCCTGCGCAGCCTGCACGCGCAGTCGCTGCACGCGCTGTCGCCGGCCACACTGGCACGCCTGCGCCAGGCCCGACACGGCGCCAGCGCGACCCGGCACGGGCGCCTGCGCTGGTGGCTGGCCAGCGCCTGTTCACTGGTGGTGGCGCTGGGTATCGGCCTGCAGTTCACTGGCCATGGCACGCTGACGGGCCCCGCGCCGGCACCTGTGCTGGCCTCGGTGGAAGACAACAGCGCGCTCTACGACGAAAATCCCGATCTGTACCTGTGGCTGGGCGATACCGACCTGGCGATGGAGTGAATCATGTCCCGACTGCACACCCTGCCCCTGCTGATGACCCTGTTGCTGCTGCCGGCCCTCCCGGCGCTGGCGCAGAGCGCCGCGCCCGCCCCTGCGGCACGCCCTGCGCCGGCCACGCCGCTGCCGGCCTGGGAACAGTTGAGCGAAGCGCAGCGGGAATCGCTGCTGGCGCCACTGCGCGACCGCTGGAACAGCGCCGATGCCGGCCAGCGCCAGCGCATGCTCTCGCATGGCCAGCGCTGGCAGACGATGAGCCCGGAGGAGCGCGACAAGGCCCGCCGTGGCCTGCGCCGCTTCGAGCACATGAGCCCGGAACAGCGTGAGCAGGCCCGGGCCCTGTTCGGCCAGATGCGGGAACTGCCGCCCGCGCAGCGCGATGCACTGCGCGAGCGCTGGTCGCAGATGACGCCGGAACAACGCAAGGACTGGGTGCGCGACAACCCACCGCCGGCGAAGCCGCGCTGAAACGCCGCGGGGAACGGGGTCAGAGCCCTTTGCTGAGGCAAAGGGATCCGCCCCCTGGCAGATTCCGGGAACCAGGGTCAGATCCCTTTGCCAGAGGCAAAGGGATCTGACCCCATGTCGTTCATGCCTGCCAGCGTGTCTTCGCCAGCAGCTCGTCGTCCCAGTCGAACGCCAGCTGCCCCTCGCGCACGAACAGCGCGACGAAGTTGAGCAGGTTGCGCGCATACATCTCGCTGGCCTGGGTCGCGCCCCGGCTGGCCAAGCCCAGCGGGCCGTCGATGGTCACGCCCTGATGCTCGATGCACTGCCCTGGCTGGGTCAGTGCGCAGTTGCCGCCGCTCTCGGCGGCCAGGTCCACGATCACGCTGCCGGTGGCCATGCCTTCCACCATCGCGGCAGTCACGATCGTCGGCGCCGGGCGCCCCGGTACCGCCGCCGTGCAGATCACCACATCCACGCTGCGCAGGTGGTCGGCCAGGCGGCGCTGCTGCTCGGCACGCTCTTCATCGGTCAACGCGCGCGCGTACCCGCCTTCGCCCGCCGCGCTCACCCCCAGGTCGAGGAAGCGCGCGCCCAGCGACTGGATCTGCTCGCGGGTTTCCGGACGCACGTCGAAACCTTCCACCTGTGCACCGAGACGCCGGGCAGTGGCAATGGCCTGCAGCCCCGCCACGCCGGCACCGATCACCAGCACCTTGGCCGGACGCACGGTGCCGGCAGCGGTGGTCAACATCGGGAAGAAACGTGGTGCGCGTTCGGCGGCGATCAGCGCGGCCTTGTAACCGGCCATGCCGGCCTGCGAACTGAGCACGTCCATCGCCTGCGCACGGGTGGTGCGCGGCAGCTGCTGCAGCGGGAACAGGTGCAGGCGGTCATCGGCAGCCAGTGCCGCCAGGCCCGGATCACTGGCCGGGGTCAACAGGCCAACCACGGTGGCACCCGGCTTGAGCTGTTCAAGCACCGCCGCTGGCGGCGCCTGCACGCACAACAGGATGTCGATTTCGGCCCAGCGGCCGGCGTCGAATGCGCGGGCACCGGCATCGTCGTAGGCTGCATCGGTGAAACCTGCCGCGAGACCGGCGCCGGCCTCGTACCAGACGGTAATGCCGAGGGCGCCGAGCTTGCGCGCGGTTTCCGGCGTCAGCGCCACGCGCCGTTCGCCCGGCGCGGTCTCCTTGATCCCCAGCAACGCCACGGCCATGCAGGTCCCCGCTGATCGGTGAGTTTTCCCGATCCTAGCAGGCGGCTCCACTCAGTGCAGCGTGGCGCTGCCCGGGTCCAGCCGATCGATCACACCCTGCATCGCGCTGTCGAACGCACCGTCATCCACATGGGCGCGCAGACGTCCCAGCCGCACCATCACCGCCAGTTCTTCCGGCGAGGCCACGCAGAAGCGCACGCCGCGACGGTTGACGAACAGCAGGCGCGAGGAAATCGGGCTGACCCAGGACAGCTTGCCGGCCTGCACCTTGCCGTCCTTGTCGACGAAGTCCAGCCAGTTGCCGATCTCCATCCGGCGGAAGCGATCGGCGTCGGCATTGTCGAAATCATCGGCATCGATCTGCCCGCCCAGCTCGACCGCCGGCGATTCGGCCACCGGCGGGGTCGGTAGTGCCACCTGCGGCAGTTCCGGCAGCGCGCGTTGCAGTTCCGGCCGCGATTCGGCAATGCCCTGCAGGGTGTCATGCAGGGCATCGATGGCGCCGGTGGCGGCGTCGCCATGCACGCCCACGCTGGCGAACACCTTGGCCAGCTCCGGCTGCCAGGCCTGCAGCCACGGCTTGCCGACGATCTGGCGGCGGGCCTCGGCCACTTCCTCCAGCAGCCCGTCGCCCAGGCTCAGCGCTTCGGCCACCGATGCGCCCTCCTCGCCCTCGCGCAGCAGCGCCAGGGTCAGGTGGTGCTGCCACGGCTGGCGCAGGAATTCGGCGATGGCCGGCGGCAGGGTGGCATCACCAATGCGGCGGTCCAGCTCGGCACCGGCACGGGTACGGGCCATTTCCAGCTTTTCCTGGCCACGCTGCGTTTCGGCGGCGCGACGCTCGGCGATTTCCACGCGGCGACGATGCTGCACGAGGAACTCGCGGAATTCTTCTTCCAGGGTCAGGAAGATCGCCAGGTTCTCGTTGAACTCGGCGACCAGGCGCTCGATGATCTCCTCGACCTTGGCCATCAGCATGCGCTCGGCCTGGCTTTCGCCGGTGTTGCCTTCGCAGGCCTCGGCCAGCGAGTTGAGCAGCTTGCGCGCCGGATGGGTCTTCTGCACGAACATGCGACGGTCGAGCATGGCGACCTTGACGAACGGCACCACCAGGCGGCCGATCAACTCGCGCGAGCGGCCTTCCAGTTCGCGCTCGTCCAGCATCACGTCGAACAGCATGCCCACCAGGTCGATCGCATCCTCGTCCTGCGGGTCCAGCCGGGTCTGGCCCGGGTCGACACCGAGACGGGTGGCGCTGGACAGCACTTCGCTCTTCAACCGCTGCGCGAGTGATTCGCCGTCCTCGCCGATCGCTGCACGCAGGGTCGCACTGGGCGTGGCCTGCAGCAGCGACAGCACCGACATCATCTCGCGCTGGCTGAGCGGACGCTGCTGGCCGATCGCCACCTGTGCGGCCGACGTCGCGTCCTCGCGCACGTGGCGGGTCTGCTGCAGCAGTTCGTGCAGCGCCTCCAGCAGCATGCCCTGCTGGCCCGCATGGGTCTCGCCGGTGCCGCTGCCTTCGGCGCCCAGGTGCTGCTGCATGTGGCCACGCCGCTCGGACCAGCGTGCGGCAAAGCGCTGCGCCCAGGCCGGCGCGGCCTGCTCGTCATCACCGAATTCGCCGTCCAGGCCCGAGCCCGGGCGCTGCTCCACCAGGTCATCCAGGCCCGAGGCCATGCGCGGGTCGGGCGCGGCCGACGGCGGACGCCGCGGCGCCCCCATCTGCGACATCACCCCGGCCGCGGCCAGTTGCTCGTCCAGCTTCTCGTAGATGCGACCCACCGGCGCACGCAGGTCACGCTCGCACAGCTTGATCAGCACCAGGTGCACTTCCGGGGCCAGTTCACAGCCGGCAAAGGCTTCGTGGATGGCCACGCCCAGGTGTTCGGGGCTGATGGGATTATGGTCGGCATCCAGTTCGGCGCCGCCGACCAGACGGCCCAGGCGACGGTCGAGCCGCGCCAGCACCGGCTTGAAGTCACGCAGCAGCACCGTGGCGAAATTGCGCACCGCCAGCCGCGACTCCAGCACGTGCTCGGCCAGCAGGCTCAGGCCATCCTCGGCTGGGCCGGACAGCGTCGATTCGGCCGACATGGGCTCACCACTGGCCAGCGCATCCCAGGCCCGCTGCAGGTGGCCAGAGAAGGCACCGGCAATGTCCTCGCGGCGGCGGCGCAGTTCGCGCATCGCATCCAGGAACAGCAGCTGCGACGAACCGGCATTGCCGGCCCGGTCGAACAGGGCATCGTCGAAGCGCGCCAGTGCCGCGCCAAAGGCCTGGCACAGCGCGGGCAGGACCATGTCCCGGGCACGCTGGAGCTGGGCCGGGTCACGACCCGGCGATCCCATCGGTGTGGGCGCGCTCATCATTCGGGAAGGCTCCCCACCTTCTCTGGTACGACAGACAACGTGGACATCGCGACGACCGGCACACCCCATGTACCGGTACGTCGATGGTAGGCCGGCCAGCCCGTCACGGACAGTGAAACAGTCCTCACTTCAAACCTCATGACCGGCGGCCCGGCAAGGTAGATATCGTAAGCCGTGCAAGGCCTGCGAGGCGAGGGGAAGCGGCCGCCCGTTTCCCGCCAGTGGCATGACGTTCATCACAGTTTGGTATTCAAAGGCCAGACGCGACACAGACGGTGTCTTTGACCACCCCGACTATAATCAAACCTTCGTGATGACCGGTTCAGACTCCATGCCCGACCCCGCCGCCCTGCTCGCCCTGGATGCCCGCCGCTCAGTGCCTTCGCGGCAACTGGCCGAGCCCGGCCCGGACCCGGCCACCCTGCAGCGGATGCTGGCTTCGGCAGTGCGCGTGCCCGATCACGGCAAGCGCGTACCGTTCCGCTTCCTGAAGATCGCCGGCGATGCACGTCACACTCTGGGCGACTTCCTGGCCGAGCGCAGCCGCCAACGCGACCCGCATGCGGGCGAGGCCGTGTTCGAGAAGGATCGCCAGCGTTTCAGCCATGCGCCGCTGGTGATCGTGGTGGTGGCCAGCCCGCGCCCGGACCCGAAGGTCCCCGAGCAGGAGCAGCTGATGACCGCCGGCTGCGTCTGCTTCGCCCTGCTGCAGGCCGCACAGGCGCTGGGCTTCGGCGCGCAGTGGCTGACCGCCTGGATGGCCTTCGACCCCGCCGTGCACGCCTACCTGGGCCTGGCCGAGGGCGAAGGCATCGCCGGTTTCATCCATATCGGCACGCCGAAGGCCGCCGTGCCCGAGCGCGAGCGTCCGGACCCTGCCACCCTGCTGCGCGACTGGACGCCTCCGGCATGACCCTGCCGGTACCACCGCCGTCGCTGTACCTGGTCGACGCCAGCATCTATGTGTTCCGCGCGTGGCACTCCCTGCCCGACCAGTTCCAGGACGCGCAGGGCTGGCCGACCAATGCCGTGCACGGCTTCGCCCGCTTCCTGCTGGACCTGCTCGAGCGCGAACGCCCGCGTCACATCGCCATCGCCTTCGACGAAGCGCTGGACAGTGGCTTCCGCCACCGCCTGTACCCCGCCTACAAGGCCAACCGCGACCCGGCGCCGGAGGCGCTCAAGCGCCAGTTCGTGCACTGCAAGGCGCTGTGCGCAGCGTTGGGCCTCGCCGTTCTGGCCCACCATGAATACGAGGCTGACGACCTGATCGGAAGCGCCCTGCATGTGCATCGTGGCAGCCACCGCGGCGTGATCATCTCCGCCGACAAGGACCTGTCGCAGCTGCTGCTGGATCACGACGAGCAGTGGGACTACGCACGCAACCAGCGCTGGAACGTGGCCGGAGTGAAGGCGCGGCACGGCGTGCACGCGCACCAGATCGCCGACTACCTGGCGCTGTGCGGCGATGCGGTGGACAACATTCCCGGCATCAGTGGCGTCGGCAGCAAGTCCGCCGCCGTGCTGCTGGCCCATTTCGGCAGCATGGATGCACTGTACGAACGCCTGGACGAAGTGCCGTTCCTGCGCCTGCGCGGCGCCGCCCAGATGGCGGTGCGCCTGCGCGAGCAGCGCGAGCACGCCCAGCTCTGGCGCCAGCTGACCACCATCGCGCTGGACGCGCCACTGGAAGGCAGCCAGCCCGGCCTGCTGCGCCAGGCGGCCGACCCGGAGCTGCTCGGCGGCCTGTGCCAGACCCTGCGCTTCGGCCCGATGACCCGTCGCCGGCTGTTCGATGCCGCCGGCGTGCCCGATATTCTTCCCACCCACAGCGAGCCCGCATGAGCCAGCGCAACACCGAAGCCCCGCGTGTCGTCTATGAAGGCAAGTACCAGCGCATGCTGGTGCGCGGCACCTGGGAATACAGCGAACGTACCCATGCCGGTGGCCTGGCCGCGATCATCATCGCCGTCACCCCGGAGGACAAGGTGCTGTTCGTGGAACAGTTCCGCGTGCCGCTGCAGGCACCCACCATCGAGATGCCGGCCGGCCTGGTCGGGGACATCCACGCCGGCGAATCGATCGAAGTCTCGGCCGTGCGCGAACTGGAAGAAGAAACCGGCTGGACCGCCGATCACGCCGAAGTGCTGCTGATCGGCCCGACCTCTTCCGGCGCCAGCAGCGAGAAGATCGCCTTCGTGCGCGCTACCGGCCTGCGCCGCGTTGGCGAGGGCGGTGGTGACGACAGCGAAGACATCATCGTGCACGAGATTCCGCGCAGTGAGGCAGCGGCCTGGCTGGCGCAGAAGATGGGCGAAGGCTACGAGCTGGACGCCAAGCTCTGGGCCGGGCTGTGGATGATCGAGCACCATCTGGACGGACGCCCGCGTGGCTGACGCCGACCTGCACGCGCTGCCGGCGCTGCTCGGCGCCGACGACCCGGCGATCCATACGATCCACCGGCCTCAGGGTGCCTCGCCGTACCTGCTGCTGGCCGATCATGCCGGCCAGCAGGTGCCGCGTGCCCTCGCAGGCCTGGGCTTGCCGCAGGCCGAACTGGACCGCCATATCGGCTGGGACATCGGCATTGCCGGCACCACCCGCGCACTGGCCGAACGGCTGGATGCCTGGGCCATCGAACAGACCTATTCGCGGCTGCTGATCGACTGCAACCGCCCGCTGGCCTCGCCGACGCTGATTCCGGAGGTGAGCGACCACACCGTGGTGCCGGGCAATGCCGGGTTGTCGGCGGCACAGCGGCAGCAGCGTATCGATGCGATCCACGCGCCCTACCACGCGCGCATCGACGCGGAACTGAATGCGCGCCGAGATGCCGGCCGCCCCACCCTGCTGGTGATGATGCACAGCTTCACTCCGGCGATGAACGGCGCGCAGCGACCGTGGCATGCCGGCGTGCTGTACCACCAGGACACGCGCTTCGCCCATGCCTTGCTGCAGGCACTGCGCGAGGAAGGCGACCTGGTGGTGGGTGACAATGAACCGTATTCGGTGAGCAGCACCAGCGACTACGCAGTGCCGGTGCATGGCGAAGGCCGCGGGCTGGTGCACGTGGAACTGGAAATCCGCCAGGACCTGATTGCCGATGTGGCTGGGCAGCAGGCGTGGGCGGAGCGGCTGGCGCGGATCTTCAGCGCATTGCAGCCGCAGTTGCTGGCGTTCGGTTGAACGCGCGTGGATCCATTCCGGATCGGTAGTGCCGGCCGCTGGCCGGCAACCTCAGGGTAGTTGGATCATTGCATTGCCGGCCAGCGGCCGGCACTACCGCAGGCGTGGCACATCCACCACCCACGCCAGCGCCTTCAATCATGCATCGCTGACCGGGCAGACGGTGGCGGCCGATTCGACCGGCGCCGGGCGCAGGCCCAGCGCGATCACCACGCCGAGCGCGGCGAACAACGCGGCGCCGTACTGTGCATTGACCATGCCCTGCAGGGCGTCGGCACTGGTTGCGGCCTGCGTGCCGCGCGCGGCGTTGGCCACCATCACCAGCACCGCCAGTCCCAACGCGCCGCCGATCTGCTGGGCGGTGGCCGCCATGCCGGACGCGACGCCTTGCTGCGGACCCGGCACGCCCTGCCCGGCCACGATCCACATCGCTGTCCAGCTCATGCCCTGGCCGATGCTGAGCACCACGATGCCCGGCAGCAGCGGCCAGTAGCTGGCACCGTGCGGCATCGCCAGCGCCACCGCGGCAATGCCGATGGCACCGGCGGCGAAGCCCCAGGCCAGTACCTGCCTTGGCGAACGGCGCCGCAGCATGCGTTCGGCAATACGGATGCCGAAGGTGCACACCAACGTCGGCAGCAGGAAGGCCATGCCGGCCTGCAGCGGGCTCCAGCCATAGCCATCCTGGAAGTAGAGCGCCAGGAAGTAGTACTGCACGCCATAGCTGCTCATGAAGGCGAAGGTCAGGCCGAGTGCCGCGCGCAGGCCCGACAGACGCAACAGCGAAAACTGCATCAGCGGGTCACGGCTGCGTTTTTCGATCTGTACGAACACCGTCAACAGCACGGCTGAAAGCAGCAGGCAGATCAGCGTGGCCGGTGCCGTCCAGCCCCACTCCGGCCCTTGAACCAGGGTAGTGACCAGCAGGCTGCCGCCGGCGGTGACGGTCAGGCAACCGGCCAGATCGAAGGAGCGGCCGCGCACCCTTGGACCATCGGACGGCAACCACGCACCGGCTGCGACCGCGCACGCCGTGGCCAGCGGCACGATCACCGCCAGCACCGCCGGCCAGCCGAACGTCTGGGTCAGCACGCCACCGAGCAGCGTGCCCAGCGCCAGGCCGACCGCACTGGCCATGCTCCAGATCGCCAGCGCGCGGTTGCGCACCGGGCCTTCGGCGTACAGCGTGTTGATCAGTGCCAGCGTGGCGGGGAACAGCAGGGCCGCACCGACGCCCTGCGCGGCGCGCGCGATGATCAACAAGGTGGCATTCGGCGCCAACGCACCGAGTAGCGACGCCAGTGCGAACAGCAGCATGCCCAGCCGGTAGAAACGGCGACGGCCAATCAGGTCGGCGGTGCGGCCACCCAGCAGCAGGCTGCCACCGAACGCCACGGTGTAGGCACTGACCACCCACTGCAGCTGCTGCGCGTTGATCTGCAGCGCGCGGCCCATGTCATGGAGGGCGACGAAGATGATGGTGGCGTCCAGGGCGATGATCAGCTGCGCGGTGGCCAGCAGGGTCAACGCCCAGCGCGGGTATTTGAGGGGAGGCATCGGCGGTCTGGATCGATGGGGGAGCGCAGTCTCATTGATGCGGGCTAATCAATAAACCCCTGCCCGACCATATCTGTCATGATTTTCGGCATGAATGGATCCTCGTTGGACCTCAATGCCGTGCGCATGCTGGTGCAGGTGGCCGAGGCACGCAGCTTCACCGTCGCTGCCGGGCAGCTGGGCCTGAGCCAGTCCGGCCTGTCGCGCGCGATCGGGCGGCTGGAAGCCACGCTGGGGGTAAAGCTGCTGCAGCGGAACACCCGCAACGTGGCGTTGACCCCGGATGGCCGCCAGTTCGTGGAACAGGTGGCACCGCTGCTGGCCGGCCTGGACGATGCCGAGCGGCAACTGGCCGACCGCCCGTGCACGCCCTCGGGTACGTTGAAGATCAGTGCGCCGTCGATGTTCGGGCGCAAGGTGCTGGTGCCGATGCTGGCGCCATTACTGGGACAGCATCCGCAACTGCAGGTGGAAGCCGTGCTCAGCGACCGCCTGGTCGATCTGGTCGAGGAAGGCTTCGATGCCGCGCTGCGCACCGGCGTCATCGCCGACCAGCGCATCGTCGCGCGGCCATTGCGGCCGCTGCGCTGGGTGACGGTGGCCAGCCCCGCGTATCTGGCCCGCTGTGGCGCACCGGACGATGTGGCCGCGCTGCAGGATCACGCCTGCCTAGCGGTGCGCAACCTGCGCAGTGGCCGGCTGGTGGACTGGCAGTTCCTGCAGGACGGGCAACTGCGCGAGTTCACGCCGCCGACGCGGATGGTGTTCGACAGCGGCGATCCGCTGGTGGAAGCGGCCATCGCCGGCATCGGCATCGTGCAGGTGATGGATTTCGCGGTGGCCGATGCGTTGGCCGACGGCCGCCTGCAGCGCGTGCTGCAGCCGTTCGAGGGACGCAGCCGCGCGCTGTCACTGATCTACCCGCCGTCGCGCCAGCATTCGCCGAAGCTGCAGGTGCTGGCCGACGCGTTGCTGGCCGGGGATTGGTAGCGCCGGCCGCTGGCCGGCGCCTGCAGGAATCCACCCGTTTCAGGTT
>NZ_JAPTFQ010000057.1:0-31581 GCF_030985535.1 Stenotrophomonas sp. Sm2128 | reverse complement strand
GGTCAGATCCCTTTCGCACGCGAAAGGGATCTGACCCCCGGATTTTTCACGCGGCACCGCTTGAAACCGCCTGCGAATGACGCCAGTCTGTGGTCATGCAGGACCGGATCACACTCCCCGACTGGGATGCACTGGCCGACCTCGAAGACGAGGCGCTGCCCTTGTTGCCGACCGCGCTGCTGATCGCGCGCGATGAATACCCCGATCTGCAGCCGTCCACCTACGACGCGCTGATCCAGAGCCATGTCGACCACCTCCGTTCGGAAGTGGAGAGCATCGACAACAGCCCACTGAAAATGGCGGCGATCAACCGCCACCTGTTCGACGAGCTGGGCTACAGCGGCGACCACGACGAGTATTACGACCCGCGCAACAGCTACCTCAACCAGGTGTTCGAGCGGCGCCTGGGCAATCCGATCTCGTTGGCGCTGGTGCAGATGGAAGTCGCGCGCCGGCTCGGCATACCGTTGGATGGCGTGTCCTTCCCCGGCCACTTCCTGGTGCGCTTGCCGGTGGACGACGGCGTGCTGGTGATGGACCCGTTCAACGGTGGCCGGCCACTGGACGTGGACGAACTGCGCGAACGCGCCAAGTCACACCTGGGCGGGCAGATGCCCGATGACCAGGTGCTGGCGCAGATCCTCGACCCGGCGCCGGCGCGCGCGATCCTGATGCGCATGCTGCGCAACCTGCATGGCGTCTACGCCGAAGCCGGTGAATGGGATCGTGCCGCACGCAGTGCCGACCGCCTGCTGAAACTGGCGCCCGAGCAGGACGACGCGCTGCGCGACCGCGGCCTGGCGTACCTGCAACTGGAGTATCTGGCCGGTGCCCGCCATGACCTGGGGCAGTACCTGAAGCGCAATCCCGAGGCCAGCGATGCGCAGTGGCTGCGCGAGAAGCTGATCGACCTCGGCGGGCCGATGCCGCGGCTGCATTGAGGGTGTCGGTGTGTGGACCAACGGTCCACACCCACCCCAACGGTCAGCACCCACAGGATGGGCCGGGTGGCCCGCCGGTCAATCGACCTCGACCATCTCGAAATCGGCCTTGGTCACCCCGCAGTCCGGGCAGGTCCAGGTCTCGGGAATGTCCTCCCAACGCGTCCCGGGCTCAATACCCTCCTCCGGCAAGCCTTCCGCTTCGCTGTACAGGAAGCCGCAGACCACGCACATCCAGGTTCGCAGGGTGGTGGGGCTGGCGTCGCTCATCGGATAATCGGGGCTGGATTCACGGGCGGCCATTGTCCCATTGCAGCCCACGCACCGGTAGCCATCGATGACTTCTGCTTCCCCGGCGCCCCGCGGCGTCTACCTGATCACCCCGGACGAGCCCGATACCGCGCGCCTGCTGGCCCGTACCGCGCCGCTGCTGGCCGCTGGTGCCACCTGGCTGCAGTACCGCAACAAGACCGCCAGCGATGCCCTTCGGCAGGAACAGGCGACGGCCCTGCAAGGCCTGTGCGCCGCCCACGGCGTGCCGCTGATCGTCAACGACGATCCGGTGCTGGCCAAGGCCGTGGGCGCCGCCGGCGTGCATCTGGGCGGCACCGACGGGGACATCCCCAGCGCGCGCGCGCTGCTCGGTGCCGAGGCCATCATCGGCGCCTCCTGCTACGACCAGCTGGCCAATGCCGAGAAGGCCGTGGCGGCCGGCGCCAGCTATGTGGCCTTCGGCGCCTTCTTCCCGACCACCACCAAGGTCACCAGCAGCCGCGCCCACACCGACCTGCTGCGGCAAAGCGCCGCACTCGGCGTGCCGCGGGTGGCGATCGGCGGCCTGACGCCGGACAATGTCGGTCCCATCATCGACGCCGGCGCCGATCTGGTGGCCGTGGTCAGCGGTATCTACGCCGCATCGGACCCGGTCGCGACCCAGCGCGCCTATCTCACCCAGTTCGCGTAATGCCCAGGAAAGCCCCATGAACCACGACCAGTCCCACGCCCTGTTCTCCCGTGCCCAGCAGCTGCTGCCGGGCGGCGTCAATTCGCCGGTACGTGCGTTCAAGTCGGTCGGCGGCGAGCCGTTCTTCGTTGAACGCGCCGATGGCGCCTACCTGTACGACGTCGATGGCAACCGCTACATCGACTACGTCGGTTCCTGGGGCCCGATGATCGTCGGCCACAACCACCCGGCCGTGCGCCAGGCGGTGAAGAAGGCGATCGACAATGGCCTGTCCTTCGGTGCGCCGTGCGCGGCCGAAGTCACCATGGCCGAGACCATCACCCGCCTGGTGCCATCGTGCGAGATGGTGCGCATGGTCAACTCCGGCACCGAGGCCACACTGTCGGCGATCCGCCTGGCGCGTGGCGCCACCGGCCGCAACCGCATCGTCAAGTTCGAAGGCTGCTACCACGGCCACGGCGACTCGTTCCTGGTCAAGGCCGGCAGCGGCATGCTGACCCTGGGCGTGCCGACCTCGCCGGGCGTCCCGGCCGGCCTGAGCGAACTGACCCTGACCCTGCCCTACAACGACTTCGAAGCGGCCACCGCCCTGTTCGAACAGCAGGGTGACGACATCGCCGGCCTGATCATCGAACCGGTGGTCGGCAACGCCAACTGCATCCCGCCGCGCGAGGGCTACCTGCAACACCTGCGTGCGCTGTGCACGAAGCATGGCGCGCTGCTGATCTTCGACGAAGTGATGACCGGCTTCCGCGTTGCCCTCGGCGGTGCGCAGGCGCATTACGGCATCACCCCGGACCTGACCACTTTCGGCAAGATCATCGGTGGTGGCATGCCGGTGGGTGCCTACGGTGGTCGCCGCGAGCTGATGCAGCAGATCGCACCGGCCGGCCCGATCTACCAGGCCGGCACGCTGAGCGGCAATCCGGTGGCGATGGCTGCCGGCCTGGCGATGCTGGAGCTGGTCCAGCAGCCGGGCTTCCATGCCGACCTGGCCGAGCGCACCGCACGCCTGTGTGCGGGTCTGGAAGCGGCCGCCGCCGACGCCGGTGTGGCCGTGACCACCACCTGCGTGGGTGCGATGTTCGGGCTGTTCTTCACCAGCGAGAAGGTGGAAACCTATGCGCAGGCCACCGCCTGTGACATTCCGGCGTTCAACCGCTTCTTCCACGCGATGCTGGAGCAGGGCGTGTTCCTGGCCCCGTCGGCGTACGAGGCCGGCTTCCTGTCCAGCGCCCACGACGATGCCGTGATCGAGGCGACGCTGGCCGCAGCACGCGTGGCGTTCAGGGCTGCCAAGGGCTGATCGCAAAAAAAGGGGACGGAGGGGATTAAGTCGTTTGTGCACAAACGACTTAATCCCCTCCGTCCCCTTTTTTTCAACCAAAGACGAACTTGCCCTTCATCATCGCGAAGTGGCCGGGGAACGAGCAGAAGAAGGTGTAGTCACCGCCCTTCTGCAGGCCCGGGGTGGAGAAGCGCACGCGCGTGGTCTCGCCACCGCCGATCACCTTGGTGTGCGCCAGCACGCGCTTGTCGGCCTTCGGCAGGTAGCTGTCGGCCAGGGTCATGCGCATGCCCGCCATCGCCACCGGCTGGTAATCGGCGGTACGGGTCAGCACCCAGTTGTGACCCATCGCGGTGACAGCCAGCTTGCCGGTGTGGCGCAGGGTCAGGTCCACGGCGGTGCAGTCGGCGGCGACCTTGATCTCGCGGCTGCTGAAGCTCATCTGGTCGGTGCTGTCGATGCTGACCGCACATATCCGCGCCATCGCCGACGGCGCCAGCATCAGCGCGCCCAGTCCCACTGCCACCCTCCAAGCCTTCATCGTTGCATCTCCTGCGGATTCAAGCGCCATTCTAGGCAGCCTCCTGTGGCCGCGTCTGCGACCGTCTGTCGCACGCGCACTCCAGGGTTTCCGCGCATCCACCGCGATGGCATGCTCGGCCGATGCGGATCGATCTGTTGCTGCTGGATGTGGACGGCGTGCTGGTGCAGTACCAGCGCGCGCAGCGCGTGCTGCACCTGGCACAGGCGCTGGATGTCGCGCCGGAAACCGTGCAGGCCGCGCTGTACGACAGCGGGCTGGAAGCGGCACATGACAATGGCACGCTGGATGGCCCGGCCTATCTGGCGCAGCTGAGCAAACAGCTGGGCCGCACCGTTGATGTACACACGTGGATCGCGGCGCGACAGGCCGCCAGCCATCCACAGCCGGCCGTGCTGCAGCGGCTGCAGGCCCTGCAGCTGCCGATGGCGGTGCTGACCAACAATGGCGCACTGATGCAGCAGGCCTTGCCGACTCTGCTACCGGAACTGTTCCCGGCCCTGCATGAGCGCGTGTTCTGCAGCGCGGAGTTCGGCCTGCGCAAACCGGCGCCCGCGGTGTTCCTGCGCACGCTGGAAGCACTGGACGTGGCACCTGCCCGCACGCTGTTCGTCGATGACCTGTTCGCCAACGTGCGCGGCGCACGCGCCGCCGGCCTGCACGCGGAAACCGTGCGCGATGGCCGTGGGCTGGGCAAGGTGTTGAAGCGTTACGCGGTGGGCTGATCGGGGTCAGAGCCCTCTGCGCAGGAGAGGGATCCGACCCCAGCATTATGGCGTCAGCGCGCGGCGATGAACGCGGCAATTGCCGCGCGCAGGCGCTTGAGGCCTTCAGCCACTTCTTCGTCGGTGATGTTCAGCGACGGCACGAAGCGCAGCACGTCCGGGCCGGCCTGCAGGGTCAGCAGCCCCTGCCCGGCGGCGTGGTCGAGGATCGCACCAGCCTGGCCGGCGAAGTCCTTGCTCAGCACCGCACCCAGCATCAGGCCGCGACCACGCACCTCGCTGAACACGCCGAACTCTTCGTTGATGCGCGCGAAGCCATCGCGCAGCGCCTTCGACTGGCGGCTGACGTTGGCGGCGATCTCCGACGAGGCCAGCTTGCGCAGCGCCACGCGGGCCACCGCAGCGGCCAGCGGGTTGCCACCGAAGGTGGTGCCGTGCGCGCCAAACTGCATGGTCTCGGCCACCTTCGGGCCGGCCAGCATCGCACCGATCGGGAAGCCGCCACCCAGCGCCTTGGCCAGGGTGACCATATCCGGCACCACGTCGTCCTGCCAGTGCGCGAACAGCGTACCGGTGCGGCCCATGCCGGCCTGGATCTCGTCCAGCACCAGCAATGCGTTGTGCTGGTCGCACAGTTCGCGCACGCGCTTGAGGAAGCCGGACTTGGCCGGCATCACGCCGCCCTCGCCCTGGATCGGCTCCAGCATCACCGCAGCCACGTCACCGGCGGCCATCGCGGTTTCCAGCTGCACTTCGTCGTTGAAATCGATGTAGCGGAAGCCACCCGGCAGCGGCTCGTAGCCTTCCTGGTACTTCGGCTGGGCAGTAGCGGTGACCGCGCCCATGGTGCGGCCGTGGAAGCTGCCGCGGAAGGTGATGATGACGCGCTTGTCGGCCGGGCGGCCCTGGCTGGAGGCCCACTTGCGGACCATCTTGATCGCCACTTCGTTGGCTTCAGCGCCGGAGTTGCACAGGAACACGCGCTCGGCGAAGCGGCTGGCCTTGACCAGTTCTTCGGCCAGGTGCAGCGGCGGCGCGCTGTAGAACACGTTGCTGGTGTGCCAGAGCTTGCCGGCCTGTTCGACCAGCGCGGCCACCAGGTCTGGATCGTTGTGGCCGAGGCCACACACGGCGATGCCGGCGGCCAGGTCGATGAACTCACGGCCCTGGCTGTCCCACACGCGGGCGCCCTGGCCTCGCTCCAGTACCACCTGGCGGGGCTTGTAGACCGGCAGGTAATAGTGCGAAAGGGAGATCAGCGGATCGGTAGCGGCGGTCATGGCAGTCGGCAGGGTTCAGGAATCCCCATTCTCGCGCCGGAACCCCTGCGGCACAATGCGCGCATGCGACCGTTTTCCGCCCCCCAGCTGAACCCCGCCACCGAGACCGGCTGGCGCCGTCGGTGGTTCGACATCATCTACCGCCACGACACCCGGCCCTCGCGCAATTTCGACCTGATCCTGGTGGTAGCGATCGTCGCCAGCATCCTGGTGGTGATGATCGACAGCGTGCAGCACCTGCATGCCGAATGGTCCACCGGCCTGTACATCCTGGAATGGGGCTTCACGATCATCTTCACCGCCGAGTACCTGTTGCGGCTGGCGGTGGTCAAGCGCCCGCTGCGGTATGCGGTGAGCATCTGGGGCATCATCGACCTGCTGTCGATCCTGCCCGCCTACCTGTCGATGTTCATCCCCGGCGCGCAGAGCCTGCTGGTGGTGCGCGCGCTACGCATCCTGCGGGTGTTCCGCATCCTGAAGCTGACCCGCTACATCGAGGAAAGCGGCGTCCTCATGACGTCGCTGTGGCGCAGCCGTCGCAAGGTGCTGGTGTTCCTGTTCACGGTGATCACCATCACCATCATCGCCGGTGCGCTGATGTACGTGATCGAAGGCCCCGAACACGGCTTCACCAATATCCCGGCCAGCATGTACTGGGCGGTGGTGACCATGGCCACGGTCGGCTTCGGTGACATCGTGCCGCAGACCGTGCTTGGCCGCTTCGTCACCTCGGTGCTGATCCTGATCGGCTACAGCATCATCGCCGTACCCACCGGCATCTACACCGCCGAGCTGGCCAGTACCATGCGTGAAGCCGAACAGGCCGCGCGCCGCGATGCGCGTGGCTGCCCGGACTGTGGGCTGGAAGGTCATGAACCGGATGCACTGCACTGCCGCAAGTGCGGTGGCAAGCTGCCGGATGCGTTCAACCATTGATGCGAGCGCCGGCGATGTACACCGGCGCACGCTGATCACGCCATGAGCGGGAGCACTACTGGCGGTTGCTCTGGAAAACGAGCGTGTTGTATTCCTGCATCAGCTTGCTGGCCGATCCACGCGGCGCCATCGACGGCGAATCAAGCATGCGTCGTTCGAAATCGGTGTAAGGCTCTTTCTCGCTGACGCGCTGCAGCCGCGCCTTGCCTTCCCGACGGAAGTTCTCGGCCTCACGCTCGAAGCTGTTCCAGTCCAGCTTGCCCGGCTCCTGATCAGCCACCTTCGCATGCGCTTCGTCGGAAATGCGGTTGAACGCATCCAGACGCTCGCGGGCCTTGGCCTGATCGAAATCATCCTCGCTCATCAGATCCATGATGGCCTTGGCTTCCAGCATCATCGCCAGGCGGTAGTACTCGCGCGTGCGACCCTCGGCCTGCTCCAGTGCCTTGAGCTGCTCGCGCTAGGCGGCGTCGTTCTGGCGCTCCAGCTCGGCATTGAACGTTTCGCTGGCAGCCACGAAATCCTTGAAGGCGGCCATCAAGGGCGCGTGCAGCTGCTTGCCCTTGGCGAACTGGTCGTCTTCGTAGTCCTGGCGATCGTAGTAGTCGTGCGCGTCCTTGCTGATCGGCACCAGCGCCTTCAGCGCCTGCTGGTAGTGGCCGGCAGCAGCATCGAGTTCAGCCAGCACTGGCTTGGCAGCGATCGCCTCGGTCACGGGGGCATCGCACTGCTTCATGTCGTAATCGCTGATCTCGAACGGACCGTACACCTGTGTCTCGCGACCGGTCGGGCCGGCGGCGACATCCTTGATCCAGCGCGTATAGGACTCGATGCTGCCGTGGGTCTTCGAATCAAGCGCGTTGAAGCAGCCGATGTAGGCGTTGAGCTTGGCGGTCAACTGCTGCTGCGGGTCGGACGGCGCCGCGCTGGCGTCCGGCGTGCCGGAGGCAGCGGCGCCGCCCGCAGCGGCGGGTGCCTTGCCACCGCAGGCGGCCAGGATCAACGACAGCGAAGCGGCCAGCGCCGCGACGGAAAGAGTGCGTGACATGTGTTCACATCCCTGTTGAAAACGATTACAGCTGCGCATTCTAGCGCAGCAGGCCGAAGGTCGCAGCCCTCGGCCTCTTCCGGCGACGTACGATCAATCCAGGAACAGATCCGGCAGCAACGGACGCGATGGATCCACTGCGTAGCCCGAAAGATCGGTGATACCCGCCTGCGCCAGCACGTCATCGTCGATCAGGAACTGGCCATGGAAGCCCGCCGCTTCGCGCACCAGCACCGCATGCGCGGCATCAGCCATGATCTGCGGCGTGCGGCAGCCGGCCGCATCCACGCCCGGGATCATGTTGATCGCATCGGTGGCGATGACCGTGCGCGGCCACAGCGCATTCACCGCCACGCCCTGCGGGCCGAATTCCGCGGCCAGGCCCAGGGTAACGAAGCTCATGCCCATCTTCGCCAGCGTGTAGCCGGTATGCGGTGCCCACCACTTCGGCGCCAGGCTGGGCGGCGGTGCAAGGGTGAGGATGTGCGGATTCGGCGCCTGCAGCAGGTACGGCAGGCAGGCCTGCGCGCACAGGAAACTGCCGCGCGCATTGACCTGCTGCATCAGGTCGAAACGCTTCATCGGCGTATCCAGCGTACCGCGCAGCCAGATCGCGCTGGCGTTGTTGACCAGGATGTCGATGCCGCCGAAGGTATCGACCGTGGCCGCAACCGCCGCGTGCACCTGCTCTTCCTCGCGGATGTCGCACTTCAGGGCCAGGCCCTGCCCGCCTGCCGCCGTCACCGCTTCAGCCGCGGTATGGATGGTGCCCGGCAGCTTCGGATTCGGCACCGACGACTTGGCCGCAATGGCCACGTTGGCGCCGTCGCGCGCAGCGCGCAGTGCGATGGCCAGGCCGATCCCACGCGAGGCTCCGGTGATGAAAAGCGTTTTGCCCTGCAGACTGCCCACGTTCCACACTCCAGCGTATGCAATGAGCCGCTAGTATGCCGCGCCGACGCGGAGTTCACCCGGCCTTGACGATACTCGGGCCTCCAGCCAACGCACGAGGTCCACGCCATGCGCCGTTCCCGCCTGTTGCTGCCTGCCCTGGGGCTTGCCCTGCTGACTGCCTGCCAGGGCCGTTCGCCGGAACCCGGCAAGGAGCCACCCGCCGGTGACGCGCCCAGCGCGGAGAAGGCCGCCGCCGACGGCAAGATGCGCTGGAGCGAGGCCGTGGTCTGGGATGGCGATCTGAACGCATGCCGCCAGGGAGAGAATGCCGCCACCCGGGATTGCCTGCGCGATGCGATGCGAGCGGGGGGAGCAAGCGCCGAGGCGATCACCGCGGCCGAGCAACTGTCCAGCGCCGGGGAACTGGCGTATGTCACCGCCTGGCATGAGAACGAGGGGCTGGGCATTGCCACGGTCGAGTATCCCTTCCGGGCCAACACCAACGAAGGCACCCGCCTGGTCGACGCCAGCGGCAAGCGCATCGATGTGGATGCCGTACAGCTGGACGACACGCTGCGTGCCGACCCGGCCGTGCAGGAGCTGTTGAAGGCCAACCCGCAGGCCACGCCATTCGCGCCGGCGCAATCGGCCGGAGCGACACCGCTGGAGGGCGGCGGGATCCGCCTGCTGTACCGCACACCGCTGCGCGACTGCCACGCCTGCCCGGACGTGGGCCAGCTGCAGATCGCCTATGACTTCGATGCCAAGCGCAACTTCATCGGCCAGCAGGTGGTGCCGGCGACGCCGTAATCCGGAAATGCCGCGTGTCGCCGGGCATGGCCCGGCGAGCGCAGTGTCGAATCATCGGTACGCCTGCACCTGCTTCTGCAGCAGATGCGGCACGATCAACCTGTGCACGGGCGCGACCGGCAGCATGTAGAGCCGCCCGAATGCGTTATGCGTATGCACCACCGTCACCACTTCCAGCACATCGCCCTGCCATTGCAGGGCCAGCTGTACGCGCAGGTGGCGATCATCGTCTTCCAGCACGATGGCATCGTCATCCAGCGACTGCAGGGTGAAGATGCCCAGCCGCTGGCCGGCCGCCGGATCGTCGGTGTCCTGAACCGCACGCAATGAGCCAAGGTGCTTCATCCCAAGCAGGCGCATGCCGTGGTTGCGCAGCGCCATCAGACCATCGAACCAACCGGGAATGCTCGCGGCCATGTCGCGATAGGCCTGCAAGGCCGAGCGCCCATCACGACGGGTGGTCGCATGGCACGCATGCACGAAATCCGCACCGGGCAGCTGAGTTCGCAGCACGCTGCCCGCGCTCGGCGGCGCGCTCATCACCTGCGATGCACTCACGGCTTCGGTCCCTGCCCCTCGTTGTCTTCCCAGTGCAGGATGCGGCGGGTGACGAAGCGGTAGACCGGCTTGCCGGTGGCGAACCACAGCTCGCGCACCCACGACGTACGCTTGAGCACGCGCTTCTCCACCGGGGTGAGTGATTCGCGGCAGTACATGCGCTTGTGCTTGAGCAGGTGGCGCAGGTCCTCGCGGGCCAGCAGCCGCATCCAGCGCGAGCGCGGGTTGCCGATCACCGCCAGCTGGAAGTCGATCAGCGCCGGTCGTCCATCTTCAGTGACCAGCCAGTTGGCTTCCTTGGCCAGGTCGTTGTGGGCCACGCCATTGCGATGCAGCTGCCGCAGCAGGCGACGCGCGGCGCGGAACCAGGCCAGATCGCCGCGCGGCGGACGCTGGTACATGGCATCGCCGGCCATGAAGCTGCGGTCGAGGTGGCGGCCATCCCAGGCCAGCAGCTGCGGCACATCGGCCATGCCATGGATATGGCGCAGCGCGCGTGCTTCGCGACGTGCAAGCCACCACGCGGGCAACCGCAGCCACAGCGGCGTGGCCCCCAGATCGCGGCGTACGAACGGGCCATCGGGCCCTTTCACAAGAAGGATCCGGCCGAAGCTGTCGGCCTTCAGAGCATGGTGGGGAGCGTCTGGCGTATGCGGCATGACTCCATTCTAGGCGATGGCGCCGGTTGCAAACGGTCACGAAGCGGCTGGGAACCAGTCACCTTCACGCCCCTATAATCGGGCAATGGACTCTTCATGGATCGACGCCACGCTCGCGTGGATTGCCGCTCACCCCGTGCTGGCGGGCGCCGTTATCTTCCTCATCGCCTTCTGCGATGCGGTCATCATTCTTGGCGCCATCGTGCCGGCGCTGCCACTGCTGTTCGCGGTGGGCGTGTTCATTGGCCTGGGCCAGATCTCCGGGCCGTACGCGGTGGCGGCTGCGGCATTGGGTGCGTTTGCCGGCGATGGCATCAGTTACTGGATCGGCCGCCGCTGGGGCGACCGCCTGCGCGGCGTGTGGCCGTTCAGCCGTTACCCGCAGCTGCTCGACCGCGGCGAAAACCTGTTCCGCCGCAATGCCTTCAAGAGCATCCTGGTGGCACGCTACGTCGGCGCGATCCGCCCGTTCGTGCCGGCCATCGCCGGCATGATGAAGATGCCCGCCAGCCGCTACGTGCAGGCCAGCGGCATCGCCAGCATTTCCTGGGCGGTGCTGTTCCTGGCGCCGGGCTGGATCCTCGGCGAAGCGTACGACGCGGTGGCTGCTGTAGCCGGGCGGCTGGTGGTGGTGGTCGGCCTGCTGGCGGTGATCCTTGGCCTGGTCTGGGCCATCGTGCTGTACGGCTACCGCTGGTCGGCCGCACGCATGGACAACTGGCTGGCACGCCTGCTGGACTGGTCCAACCGCCACCCGACGCTGGGCCGCTACACCGTTGGCGTGCTGGACCCGAAGCGGCGCGAATCGGTGCCGCTGGCGATGCTGGCGCTGATGCTGCTCCTGCTGGGCTGGGGCTGGTTCGCGCTGTTGACCGTGGTGGTCGCACATGGCGAGCCGCTGGCGATCGACCTGCTGGTGCACCAGGCCATGCTGGCGCTGCGCAATCCGCTGGCCGACTACCCGATGGCTGCGCTGGCGTCGCTCGGGGCCTGGCAGGTCCTGCTGCCGGCCACCGCCGCGGCGATGGGCTATCTGATCTGGCGCCGACGCTGGATGGCCGCTGCTCACTGGCTGGCGGCACTGGCCTTCGGCCTGGCGCTGACCATGCTGCTGGGCGCCACCGTGGATGTGGTGCGCCCGATCGACGCCAGCAGCGGCTTCGGCTTCCCGTCGGTGTCGGTGACCATGGCCACCATCACCTTCGGCTTCTTCGCGGTGCTGATCGCACGCGAGATGCCCGGCCGCACCCGCGTCTGGCCGTACCTGGTTTCGGGCATCGTGGTCAGCCTGATCGGCTTCTCGCGCCTGTACCTGGGCGCGCATTGGCTGAGCGACGTGATCGGCGGCATGCTGTTCGGCACGTTCTGGCTGCTGGTGCTGGGCATCGCCTATCGCCGCCGCTTCAACCGCTCGTTCTGGGTGAAGCCGGTGGCCTGGCTGTTCTACGGCGTCTTCGCCGTGGCGGCGATGTGGTACGCACCGCGCAACATCCCGGTGAAGCTGGAACGCTTCGAACCGACCCTGCCGGCCCCGCAGGCGATGGACATGCAGGCGTGGTGGCAGCACGACTGGGCCACGCTGCCGGCGCGCCGCAACGAGTTCGACGACGACCAGCGCTGGCCGCTGGACGTGCAGGTGGCCGGGCCATTGGCACCGCTGCAGGCGCAGCTGGAAGCGCGTGGCTGGAAGCGGCAGGAACAGGCCGGCTGGCAGCAGGCGCTGCTGATGCTGGACAAGAACACCGGCGCCGATGAACTGCCGGTGCTGCCGGCCACGCTGGACACCCGCGTGGAAGCACTGCTGATGGTGCGCCAGGGTGCGAAGCCGGACGAACGCTATGTGCTGCGCCTGTGGCCTGCACCCGCGCAGCTGCAGGCGGGCAACACGCCGCTGTGGCTGGGCAGTGCACAGACCCTGCGTTACGAACGCCACTTCGAGTGGATCGGCATGTGGCACCCGCTGCGTGGCGTCGACCCGGCGCTGAACGCGGTGAAGGAGGCCGTGCAGGACCTGCCGCAGCGCGAGGACGTGCACAGCGAAACCGGGTTGCCGGTGCTGCGGTTGAAGACCACCATGCCCTGAGGCCGCCGCAGCGCTCTGGTAGCTGCCAACCTTGGTTGGCGGTTATCGGCTACGGCATCCAGCCCAGCAACTGCTGCAACCGCTGGTGCGGGTCGTCCATCTGCAGCAGCTGCAGGCGCTGCTGCTCGCTCAGCGGCAACAGTTCGGCCAACCGCCAGCCGACCCAGCTGGCCTGGTCCAGCAGCGCCGGGTTGGCCGGCGCATAGGCCTCGCCAGCCTGTTCGATGATGTGCCCCAGCAGCGTGGCCAGCAGCGCATGCTGTGGCCGCAGTTCATCGTCCGGGTCTTCCTCGCACCAGCGCACGTCGGCCACCACCAGGCCGTTGTCGCGCACGCGGGTACGCTCGACGTGGAAACGGCGGGTTCCGCGCAGGCGCAGTTGCAGCACGCCGTCGGCGCCGACATCGAAGTCTTCGATGCGCACCTGCACGCCATAGGCGGCCGGCGTCGCTGGTGCGCCGACTTCCTCGCCATCGAGGATCAGACAGACACCAAACCCCTCACCACTGCGGCCGCTGTCGCGGATCAGGTCCAGATAGCGGCGCTCGAATACGCGCAGGCCCA
This sequence comes from Stenotrophomonas sp. Sm2128, assembly GCF_030985535.1. NCBI lineage: Bacteria > Pseudomonadati > Pseudomonadota > Gammaproteobacteria > Lysobacterales > Lysobacteraceae > Stenotrophomonas > Stenotrophomonas sp. Sm2128. The sequence goes on along the minus strand of NZ_JAPTFQ010000057.1, from coordinate 18,290 downwards.
CCGCCGCACCCGGTACCAGCGTGGTGTGCAGCGGGAACAGCGGCAGCGAGCCGTCGCCGCTCATCGGGCCTGCAGGGCGGCGAGGAAGCGACGCGGCGCGCCGTCGAAGCCACCGTTGGACATGAACACCACGTGGTCGCCGCTGCGCGCGCTGGCCTGCAGCTGCGCCAGCAATGCGTCGGTATCGGGCACGGCATGGGCTTCGCCACGCACCGCGGCGATCACCGCCGCAGCATCCCAGGCCAGTTCCGGGCGATGCAGGAACACCACTTCATCGGCCAGCGCCAGCGAGGGAGCCAGCGCCTGCGCATGTGCGCCGAGCCGCATCGAGTTGCTGCGCGGTTCCATCGCGACCACGATGCGCGCATCGCCGACCTTGGCACGCAGGCCTTCCAGCGTGGTGGCGATTGCGGTCGGGTGATGGGCGAAGTCGTCGTAGACGGTGATGCCGTCATGGCTGCCGATCACTTCCATGCGGCGCTTGACGCTGCGGAAGCGCGTCAGCGCCGGAATCACCTCTGCCGGTGCCACGCCCACCGCATTCGCCGCGGCCAGCGCGGCCAGGCCGTTGAGCACGTTGTGGCGGCCCAGCAGCGACCACTGCACATCGCCCAGTGCCTGCCCGCGATGATGCACGCGGAACGCGCTGCCATCGGCAGCCAGCAGCTCGGCATGCCATTCCAGCGACGGATCGAAGCCGAAGCGCTCGACCGGGGTCCAGCAGCCCATTGCCAGCACTTCGGCCAGGTACTGATCCTCGCCATTGACGATCAGGCGGCCACGCGCGGGCACCGTGCGCACCAGATGGTGGAACTGGCGCTGGATCGCGGCTACGTCCGGGAAGATGTCGGCGTGGTCGTATTCAAGGTTGTTGAGGATGGCCACCAGCGGCCGGTAGTGCACGAACTTGCTGCGCTTGTCGAAGAACGCGGTGTCGTACTCGTCGGCCTCGACCACGAACTCACGGCCCTGGCCCAGCCGGGCGGAGACGCCGAAATCCTCGGCGACGCCGCCGATCAGGAAACCGGGCGAACGACCGGCGCTTTCCAGCAGCCAGGTGAGGATGGTGGTGGTGGTGGTCTTGCCATGGGTACCTGCCACGGCCAGGGTGTCGCGACCCGGCAGTACCTGTTCGGACAGCCATTGCGCTCCCGAAATGTAGCGCTGGCCGGCGTCGAGCACGGCCTCAACGGCGGCATTGCCGCGCGAGAGGGCGTTGCCGATCACCACGTCATCGGTGCCTGCCGGCACGCTGTCGGCGCGGTAGCCCTGGTCCAGGGCGATGCCCAGCTGCTCGAGCTGGGTCGACATTGGCGGATAGATGGCCTGGTCGCTGCCGCTGACCGTATGGCCCAGTTCCCGCGCCAGGGCGGCCACGCCGCCCATGAAGGTGCCGGCGATTGCAAGGATATGTACGCTGCTCATGACCGAGGATTGTGACCGATGACGGCTGTATAGGGCCAATGTCCGCCCCCGGGTAAGACAAGTCCTACACGGGATGTGAGAAAACTCCAATCACCTGTCAGGGAATTCCCGATAGCGATGTTCTGTGAACCCGGACACAATTCGAACTGCCAGCCGCAGTACCCGAACCGGTCCTACTCCCCAAGAGGCCATCCCCAAGGGAGCTCATGCTGCGGGGCCCTGAGCAAGCCCTTCGCTGGCGCCTGTCAAACGACACAGGCCTGATCCTCACGGACCAGGCCTGTGTTTTTTTGCGCCCGAAGGGCCGGCAACAGACCGGCCCCGCCGGATCAGGCCTTGATCGCCGCCAGGATGCGGGCTTCGATCTCGTCCAGCTCACCGACGCCATCGACGCGGGCCAGGGTGCCACGGCCGGCGTAGAAGTCGACCACCGGGGCGGTCTGGTCGTTGTAGACCTGCAGGCGCTGGCGCACCGCTTCCGGCGTGTCGTCGGCGCGGCCCTGTTCCTTGGCACGACCGGCGATGCGCTCGACCAGCAGCTCGGTGGCCACGTCCAGCTGCACCACGGCATCCAGCGGCTGGCCGATCTTGGCCAGCAGGCCGTCCATCGCATTGGCCTGGGCCACATTGCGCGGGTAGCCATCAAGAATGAAGCCCTTGGCGACATCGGGCTGGGTCAGGCGCGACTCCAGCATGCCCAGCAGGATGTCGTCCGACACCAGGTTGCCGGCATCCATCACCGTCTTGGCCTGCTTGCCCAGCTCCGTGCCCGCGGCGATTTCCGCGCGCAGCATGTCACCGGTCGAAATGTGGGCGATCCCCAGCTTTTCCTTCAGGCGCGTCGCCTGTGTCCCCTTGCCCGAACCGGGCGGTCCCAACAGAACCAATCGCATTGACCTGACTCCAACGTGTTGAAAACAAAGAAGGTTCGCGTCCCGGACGGACCGGTATCGCTGCACCGCAATAGCGCCACTTTACCGCATCCGGGTAATGTCCCTGCAATGTCCTTTCCCCCGAGCAGGTAGACGCATGCGCAACGGTACTCTCCTCTACGCCCAATCCGGTGGTGTCACCGCGGTCATCAACGCCACGGCGGCGGCGGTGATCGAGCAGGCCCGGGCCAAGGGCATCAAGGTCCTGGCCGCGCGCAACGGCATCCTCGGCGCGCTGCGCGAGGAACTGATCGACACCAGCAAGGAGAGCGCTGCGGCCATCCGCGCCCTCGCCCATACCCCGGGCGGCGCGTTCGGCTCCTGCCGGGTCAAGCTGAAATCGCTGGACGCCGACCGCGCCCGCTACGACCGCCTGCTGGAGGTGCTGCGCGCCCATGACGTGCGCTGGTTCCTCTACAACGGCGGCAACGACTCGGCCGATACCGCGCTGAAGGTCTCGCAGCTGGCCAAGGCCTCCGGCTACGACCTGACCTGCATCGGCGTGCCCAAGACCATCGACAACGACCTGGCAGTGACCGACACCTGCCCCGGCTTCGGCTCGGCGGCCAAGTACACCGCGGTGTCGGTACGCGAGGCGGCGCTGGACGTGGCGGCGATGGCCGAGACCTCCACCCGCGTCTTCATCTACGAAGCGATGGGCCGCCACGCCGGCTGGCTGGCCGCGGCCGCTGGCCTTGCCGGCAACGGCGATGACGAAGCGCCGCACATCATCCTGCTGCCCGAACGCGCCTATGACGAGGCGGCGTTCCTGGCCAAGGTGAAAGCGGTGGTCGAGCGCGTCGGCTACTGCGTGGTGGTGGCGTCGGAGGGCATCGCCACCGCCGATGGCCGCTTCGTCGCTGACGCTGGCGGCGGCAAGGACTCGTTCGGCCACTCGCAGCTGGGCGGCGTGGCCGCGCACCTGGCCGGCCGGGTCAAGGACCAGCTGGGCCTGAAGGTGCACTGGGCGCTGCCCGACTACCTGCAGCGCTCGGCCCGGCACCTGGCCAGCAGGACCGACTGGGAGCAGGCGCAGGCGGTCGGCAAGGCCGCCGTGCAGCTGGCGCTGAAGGGCCAGAACGGCGTGATGCCGGTGATCGTGCGCAGCAGCGATGCGCCCTATCGCTGGAAGATCGAGGCGGCGCCACTGTCGAAGATCGCCAACCATGAAAAGAAGATGCCCGCCGGCTTCATCCGCCGCGACGGCTTCGGCATCACCGCCAGGGCGCGGGCCTACCTGTCGCCGCTGATCAAGGGCGAAGCGCCGCTGCCGTATGGCGCCGACGGCCTGCCGAAATACGTCACCCTGAAGAACGTGGCGGTGAAGCAGAAGCTGCCGCCGTTCGAGGGCTGACCCGAAAAAGGGGACGGAGGGGATTAAGTCGCATACGCCCCTCTGTCATCTCCAACAGCGTCAGCAGTGGGCCGGATACGACTTAATCCCCTCCGTCCCCTTTTAATGGAGGCACACCATGGCATTGCGTGTTGTTCGACTCGGTACGCCGCGCGTGCCTGGCGAGGGCCTGCGCATCGGCACCGTGCGGCGGCCGCCGCGCGGCGTTCCGCGCAGCGAGTTCGCCCGACAGGACTGGTACGACGTCTGGTTCCCGACCCTGTCACCCAGCGCGGAACTGGTGAAGCGGGCGCATGAGGCGAAGACGGCCGCCGACTGGACCGCGTTCTTCCGCCACTACAAGGCCGAGATGAAAGCGCCGGATGCCGCCCATGCACTGGACCTGCTTGCCGCACTGTCGCAGCACAGCGACATCAGCGTGGGGTGCTACTGCGAGGATGAGGCGCACTGCCATCGCAGGGCTTTGCGCGAGCTGCTGGTGGCGCGCGGGGCGACGCTGGCGGAGTGATGATTGCAGGGTTGCCGGCCAGCGGCCGGCACTACCCGTGGATGACCGCTTGGGTACACCGCCCAGGCAATTTCAGTTGCAGGCCTTGCCTTCCATCTGCAGCTGCGCGGCGAACATCGTCACCTGCGGAATCTGGCCGGCAGCGGCCTGCTTCCTGGCCTCTTCCAGATAGATGCGTGACTGCCCCTGACCGTCCAGCTCGACCTTGTTGGTCGACGGCAGCCGCCACACTCGCACCACCGCCTGCTGTGCGGGGCACGCGGCGCTGGGCACGCGGATCACATCATTGAGCTTCCAACCCTTGTCGGCACTCGGTTGGGCCTTGGCGTAGTCGACGAAGCGCGCGCGCGGCTGGCACTGCTCACTGGTACGCACCGCAGAGAAGCGGTACGGCTCGGCCGCCTGCCCGGTGAAGGCGCCTTCCAGGCGCGCACAGGCCTCGGGAATCTGGCGCAGCGTATGCACCGCGCCCACCGCCTGGGGTGCGCCCACGGCACGCTGTAGCTCCGGGGTTTCCGCAGCCAATGCCGGTACAGCCGGGACCAGGGCGGCAAGCATCAACAGGGACAGGCGCATGGGAGATCTCCTTCAGGACTCCACGCAGGCTTGCAGAGGCTGGCTTAACGGGGTGCAAAGGCCGGTGGCTCTCGAATCAAGCCCATTGACTGGCGGCATGCGCTGCGGCTCGCAGAAGCCAGTCGAGCACGGCTCGACTCTACAGTGCGCGGCACGCATACTGCGGGCACCAGGGAATGCTGAACACCGCCATACGTCGGACGACCGCCAAGGTCGGTACGGGTTGGTTCCAGGCTGCAGCCCGTCGTCCCCCTCGTGGTGCCGTTCATCGCCACTGGATGCCTACATCCATTCTGCGGAGGGGTCTAATGCTGGAACGTCACGGGCTGTCACTGGCGCTGGGCTGCGCCATTCTCGCGATCCTGTTCGGAATCGTCTCGGCGCGCTGGATCCTGCGCCAACCCACCGGCAATGAACGCATGATCGCGATCGCCACGGCGATCCAGGAAGGTGCGCGTGCCTATCTCAACCGCCAGTACCTGACCATTGGCGTGGCCGGTGTGGTGCTGTTCGTGCTGGTCGGTGTGTTCCTCAGCTGGTACACCGCGATCGGCTTCGCGGTCGGCGCGGTACTGTCCGGCGCGGCCGGCTACATCGGCATGAACGTGTCGGTACGCGCCAACGTGCGCACTGCCGAAGCTGCACGCCACGGCATCAGCGCCGCAATGGACGTCGCCTTCCGCGGTGGCGCGATCACCGGCATGCTGGTGGTCGGGCTGGGCCTGCTGGGCGTGGCCGGCTACTACGCGTTGCTGCTGCGCATGGGCCTGCCGATGGAACAGGCGCTGCATGCGCTGGTCGGCCTGGCCTTCGGCTCGTCGCTGATCTCGATCTTCGCGCGGCTGGGCGGTGGCATCTTCACCAAGGGCGCCGACGTCGGCGCCGATCTGGTCGGCAAGGTGGAAGCCGGCATTCCCGAGGACGACCCGCGCAACCCGGCGGTGATCGCCGACAACGTGGGTGACAACGTGGGCGACTGCGCCGGCATGGCCGCCGATCTGTTCGAAACCTACGCGGTGACCGTGATCGCAACAATGCTGCTGGGCAGCCTGATGCTGGCCGAGGCAGGCGCCAATGCGGTGCTGTATCCGCTGGTGCTGGGCGGCGTATCGATCATCGCCTCGATCATCGGCGCGCTGTTCGTGAAAGTGAAGCCTGGCGGCTCGATCATGGGCGCGCTGTACAAGGGCGTGATCGTCTCCGGCGTGCTGGCCGCCATCGCCTTCTACCCGATCACTACCGGCCTGATGGGTGACAACGTACATGGGCCGATGGCCCTGTACGGCTGCGCGTTGATCGGCCTGGTCCTGACCGGGCTGATCGTGTGGATCACCGAGTACTACACCGGCACCCAGTACAAGCCGGTGCAGCACGTGGCGCAGGCCTCGACCACCGGCCACGGCACCAACATCATCGCCGGCCTCGGCATCTCGATGAAGTCCACCGCGCTGCCGGTGGTAGCCGTGTGTGCGGCGATCTGGGGCGCGTTCGCGCTGGGTGGGCTGTACGGCATCGCCATCGCCGCCACCGCGATGCTGTCGATGGCCGGCATGATCGTCGCTCTCGATGCCTACGGGCCGATCACCGACAACGCCGGTGGGATTGCCGAGATGGCCGAGCTGCCCTCGGAGATCCGCGACATCACCGATCCACTGGATGCGGTTGGCAACACCACCAAGGCGGTGACCAAGGGCTATGCGATCGGTTCGGCCGCACTGGCCGCATTGGTGCTGTTCGCGGACTACACGCACAACCTGCAGGCTGCACATCCCGGGCAGGAATTCCGCTTCGACCTCAGCGACCACACGGTGATCATCGGCCTGCTGATCGGCGGCCTGATTCCCTACCTGTTCGGTGCGATGGCGATGGAAGCGGTCGGCCGCGCGGCGGGTGCGGTGGTAGAGGAAGTACGCCGCCAGTTCCGCGAGATCCCCGGCATCATGCAGGGCACCGGCAAGCCGCAGTACGACAAGGCGGTGGACATGCTGACCCGCTCGGCGATCCGCGAAATGATCGTGCCCTCGCTGCTGCCGGTGGCGGTGCCGGTGGTGGTCGGCCTGCTGCTGGGGCCACGCGCACTGGGTGGCCTGCTGATCGGCACGATCGTGACCGGCCTGTTCGTGGCCATTTCGATGACCACCGGCGGTGGCGCCTGGGACAACGCCAAGAAGTACATCGAAGATGGCCACTTCGGCGGCAAGGGCAGCGAGGCGCACAAGGCTGCGGTGACCGGCGATACCGTCGGTGACCCGTACAAGGACACGGCCGGCCCGGCGATCAATCCGCTGATCAAGATCATCAACATCGTCGCGCTGCTGCTGGTGCCGTTGCTGTAGATCCACGCCATGCGTGGATGACGGCCTCGATGGGGTCAGAGCCCTTTCCCAGGAAAGGGATCCGACCCCATCGTCAATCACCGCCCGCGCAGGAAGAACGACACCGGCACCATCACGTCCACCGGGTCGCCGGCCACTTCGGCCGGCGGCGCCGGTACCGGGCTGGCGCGCTGCACGGTGTCCAGCGTCTCCTGGTCAAGCAGCGCGAAGCCACTGCTGCGGCCCAGCTTCAATCCCGAGACCGCTCCATCGCGGGCCACGGCAAAGCGCACGTAGACCACGCCCTGCTGGCGCAGCCGCTCGGCCTGGCGCGGATAGCGGCGATGCTTCTGCAGGTGCCCCAGCAGGCGACCTTCCCAGCTTGCCTCGGCGCGACTGCGCTCACCCGCCGTGGTCTGCGGTGCGGTGTAGCGCGCGGCGGCGTCAGCGGCCACCTGTGGCGGTGCGCTGGTCTGCGCGACATTGGCGTCGGCGACATCCGGCGAGGGCGTCGGCTCTGGTGTACGCGGCGGTGGCAGGTCACCCTGCGGCTGCACCGGCGCCTTCGGTTGCTCGCGCAGCGCCGGCTTCGGCGCCCGCCGCTGCTGTTGCTGCTGCAGTGGACCGGTGGCGACCTCGCGCGGCGGCACCGGCGGTGCCTGCGCCATCGGTGCCAGTTCCAGCATCAGCGCGGCGGGCGGCGCCGTCGCAGCCAGTACCGGTGCGCGCGTCGCCCACCAGCAGGCCACGCCGATCAGCAGCGCATGCACCAGCAGCACGATCGCCAGGCTGGTCGCCCAGCGCCGCAATCCGCTCATCGCGCGCCCTGCTCCAGTCCAACCAGTGCCACCTTCAAGTAGCCTGCGCCACGCAGCGCGTCCAGCGTCGCCATCAGTTCACCGTAAGGCACGCGGGTATCGGCACGCAGGAAGATGCGCTGCGCGGTGTCGCCGTGGGTGGCCGCCTGCAATGCAGCGGCCAGCCCGTCACGCGCCACCGCCTGCTCGCCCACGCGCAGCGACAGATCGGCCTGCACGGTCACATACACCGGCGCCTGTTCGGGCGGCGTGGCACTGGCGCTGCTGGCCGGCAGCTGCACGGGCACTGATACGGTGGCCAGCGGTGCGGCTACCATGAAGATGATCAGCAGCACCAGCATCACGTCGATGAAGGGCGTGACGTTGATCTCGTGTGCTTCTTCCGGTGCGTCGTCGCGGTCGGACGCGGTCCTGATCGCCATCGTCGCGCCTCAGTGCACCGCGCGCAGCGGTGCCGCTGCGGTACGCGGCACGGCACGATCAAGATCGCGCGAGACCAGCTGCTGCACGGCCGCCGACAGATCGCCGAGCAGGCCCCGCAGGCCGGCCAGCACGCGGCTGAAATGGTTGTAGACCAGTACCGCGGGAATCGCCGCGACCAGGCCGAGTGCGGTCGCCAGCAGGGCCTCGGCGATGCCGGGCGCAACCACCGCCAGGTTGGTGGTGTTGCTGTGTGCGATGCCGATGAAACTGTTCATGATGCCCCACACCGTGCCGAACAGGCCGACGAAGGGCGCCACCGCGCCGATGCTGGCGAGCACACCGATGCCGCGCCGCTGCACGCGCGCGGTCTCCAGTTCGATGCGGTCCAGGCGCGAGGCGATGCGTTCCTTGATGCCGTCGCGACTATCCAGATCCTGCGACAGGCGCAGTTCGGTGCGTGCTGCGTCCAGCATCGCCAGCGCGGTGCCCTGCTGCAGACTTGCCTCTTCGCTCTGCGGCGGCAGCTGCGCGGACTGCAGCAACAGCGCGCGCGCCGCACGCAGCTGCCGGGCCTGGCGCGTCAGTTCCCAACCCTTGGCCAGCAGTATGGTCCAGGTGGCCAGCGACGCCAGTGCCAGCGCGATCATCACGGCCTTCACCACCACGTCGGCGGCCAGGTACATGCCCCACGGGGTCAATGCGGGGGCGGCCACGGGGGCCAGGTCAGCAGGCAGCATCGTCTCGGTTTCCATCAGCATCAGGGGTCGCTGCGCGACGACGGGCCGCGCGCGGATCATTGGCGTCGTCCACTTCCACGACAGGATGGGGCTCCAGCCGCGGTGCCGGTCGGCTCAGTACGTAGCCGGCGCTGACCGCAAAGAACAGGCCCACGCCCAACAGCAGGCGCCAGGACGGGTGCGCGCCCCAGCAGAACAGGGCAAAGCCCAGCGCCATGCCGGCACTGGCAAACGCCTTGCCCTTGCGCGATACCGCGCCCTGCTCGCGCCACAACCGCAGCGACGGGCCGTAGCGCGGATGCGCCAACAGGCGCTGCTCGAACTTCGGCGAGCTGCGCGCGAAGCAGCCCACGGCCAGGATCAGGAAGATGGTGGTCGGCATCACCGGCAGCAACGCGCCGATCACCCCGAGCCCGACCATCAGCCAGCCCAGCGCGAACCAGAGCCAGCGCATCAGCGCTGCACCTGTGGGCGTGCGCCGTGCATCAGGCGAATTCCACTTCGACGTGGCCGTGCACGCTGCGGAACGCGGCGTCGGCCGCATCGATCACCTGCTGCTCCTGCTCGGCACTCAGCGGTACCGCGTCCAGCGCCGCGGTGAACTCGCGCCAGTGGCGCGCCGCGCCATCCGGATGCGCGGCCAGGTGGCGGGCGCCAAAATCACGATCCAGGCCTAGCTTGGCAGCCATCTTGTACAGAATGGTGCCGCCCAGGTTGGAGCCTTCGGCCACGTACAGCCACCCCAACGCGGCGGGCAGTTCCAGATCGGACGGCAACGCCGCGATGTCAGCCCCCGGCAGGGTCTGCTCCAGGTCCTGCAGGTCGCGCGCGACCTGGGTCAGGCGGCGGCGCTCGCCCAGGTCCGGCAGCAGTGCGTCCAGCGCAGGGTTGGCATACAGCGCATCGATGCTGCGGTGGAAGCGATACTGCACGCGCAGGAAACGGGCGAAATTGCTGCGGTCGGCGAAGATGTCGCCGGCCATGATGCGCTTGTCCAGGGCACCGTGGCTGTCGCGGGTGGCGGCCTTGAGCCGCAGGCTGCGGCTTTCTTCAGGGGCGATGTGTGCGTTCATGGGGGAATGCCAAGGGGGTCGTCGTGCTGTAGACGTCTGCCACGGGGCTTTCCCCAAGGCCGTCTACACCGATAATGGGCCATCCCCTTGTCCATCCGGAACCGACGATGATCACCACCGAACCGCGCATGACCAACCTGTTCCTGCAGCTGGGCCTGGATGCAAGCGCCGAGGGCATCGCCCGCTTCATCCGCGAGCACCAGCTGGCCACCGATGTCGAAGTGGTCGAAGCACCGTACTGGAACGATGCCCAGCGCCAGTTCCTGTCCGAATCACTGCAGGCCGATGCGGCATGGACCACGGTGGTGGATGAGCTGAACGAGTCGCTGCACGAAGATGCGGTGAAGGCTTCGAGCGGGCTGTAAATAGACGCCGGGCATGGCCCGGCGCTGTCGATTGCTCGGCAGAAGCGGTGCGGACCAAGGTCCGCACCCACCGAGGGCGGTTGGGGCTCGCTGGAGTCGGAGCCCTTTCCGCAGGAAAGGGATCCGGCCCCACCGCTCATCCGCGACCGATCAGTACTTCCAGGTCAACGCCAGTCGCGCGGTGCGGCCCGGGGCCGGCATCACGCCCAGGGCCAGCGGGTCCAGGTAGTAGCGGTCGGTCAGGTTGTCCACGCCGGCTTCCACCGACAGCTGGTCGTTGAAGCTCCAGCTGGCGAACAGGTCCACCAGCGTGGTTGGCCGGTACAGCTGCTGGATCGCCGACAGGCCCACGTTCCAGTCCTTGTCCAGCTTGCTGATCGGGCCGGCGTTGTGGACCACGCGGGTGCCGAAGGTCAGGCGCTCGTCGAACAGGCGCGAGCCCAGGGTCAGGTTGACCATGTAGCGCGGTGGGTTCTGGGTATTGGTGTACGAGCCCTCGAAGCCGCCGTCCACGCAGTCGGGCGTGTTGGCCAGCTCGCCGTTCCTGCGCTGCGCCCCATAGGCACGGCGCTCGGCGGCGATGTCCGGCGCGCAGGTCTTGGCCTTGAAGTAGTAGTGCGCGGACAGATCGGCAAATACCTTGCCGCTGTCATAGCTGGACTGGAACTCCATGCCCGAGACCTTGAACTGGTCGACGTTGCGGATCAGGCCCGCCGACAGCGTGCGGTAGTCACGGGTGATCAGGTCGTCGATGCGGGTATCGAAGTACGCCAGCTTCAGCGCCAGGCGATCGCCGGCAGTGAACAGGTCATAGCGGAGGGTGCTGGCACCGATTTCCCAACTGCGCGCACGCTCCGGCTTCAACTCGCCCACCGGCTTGGCAGCGGTGAACAGGCCCAGCGTGGTCTCGAACAGGCTCGGCAGCTTGGTGCCTTCGGCGTACTTCACGTAGACCATGGTGTCTTCGCTGAAGCGGTAGGCCACGCTGGCGGTCGGCGAGAACGCGGTATCGCGACGGCGGATCGGCTGCGACCAGGTCCAGCTGACCGGCACTTCCAGGTCCTGCGCCTTGCCGGCGTCGTAGAAGTTCCAGCCACCGATGTCGCCCACCGTGCCCTTCTTGTACGGTGAGGCCAGCAGCGATTCCTGGGTGAAGTTGCCGTTGGCATCCGGATACCAGTTCAGCAGCGCGATGCGCTTGGCCCGCCACGACGGCAGCGCCGGGTTGCCATTGAGCAGTTCGGTGTAGCGGTACTGGCCCTGCACCTCATAGGCATCGGGCGAGGCCAGGCGGTTGCGGTCGTGCACATCCACGCGGTTCCAGCGGCCGCCGGCCAGCAGTTCCCAGTGTTCATCGGGCTGCCACTTCAGCGAGGCCACGGCGCTGTATTCCTTGCGCTCGGCGTTGCGCAGGAAACGGTTGTTGACCAGATCGTCGTGCATGACCGGCCCCGAGCTGCCCGGTGCGATGTCCTCATCGCTGTAGGACAGGCCGTAGTCGAGGGTGAACGCACCGGCGCGGGTATCGAACTTCGAGGTGTTGCTGGCATCCAGGCCGAAGCGCTTCTGCCGCAGCGGATTGCGGTAGGCATCCTTGTAGCCGGGGTCGCCACTGAAGCTGGGCGCGTCGTACCACTCGGTACGACGATCGAAATACCACGGGGTGATGCCGGTCAGGCTGTTGTACATCACGCTGTCGGTGTCGGTGTACGCGGCGTTGACGCGCAGGTCGACCAGCTCGCTGTCCGGGTTGAAGCGATAGCGCAGGGTGTAGCTGTCCATGTCGACATGGCCCGGGTCCCACTGCGGAATTCGATCGCGGTCGACGCGGATGATCTGCGAGGCCATGATCTCGCCGGCGGTGCCTTCGTAGCGGCGGTAGCCCGCTTCCAGCGTCTGTGCATCGTCGATACGCCAGGTGCCCTTGAGCAGCGCCGACTTCGAGCGGGCCGAGGTATTGAAGACCTCGGTACGCGGCGGATTCAGCGGTGCCAGCGTGCGCCGGGTCTGTGGGAAATCATCGTAGCCGTGCTTGCCGGAGAAGTAGTTGCCATTGTCGCGGTAGGCGTAGGCGGCGACCAGATCGAAGCGATCCCAGTGTCCCGCAGCGGCCACGTTGAAGAACTGACTGCCGGTGGCGCTGCGATCGTTGCGCGGCGCGGCGCTGTAGGACGGCAGGTTGTTGGCACTGGCGTTGGCCAGGCCGCCACGCACGCGTACGCCGAAGTCGCGCCCTTCGCGCAGCACGTCGCCGATCTTCAGCGTCTCCATCTCGACCACGCCGCCGATGCCGCCAGAGGCGTTGGCCTGCAGGCTCGGGCCCTTGGTGATGGTCAGGCTGGAAATCAGGTCCGGGTCGAGGTAGGTACGCTGCGATTGACCGGCGTAGCCGCGGTAGGTATCGATGCTGGACTGGCCACCGTCGATGATCACCGGCACGCGGCCCTGGCCTTGGATGCCGCGAATGTTGACGTCGAAACCATTGCCGACGCGTGGGTCACCGGCAGTGACGCCGGCCACGCCCTTGACGATGTCGCCGTTGGACGTACCGCGGAAACGCTCCAGGTGCGTGCGGTTGAGCGTGGTGGTGGAACCGACGCTGCGATAGCTGTCGAGCAGGCGCGCCTCGTCGCTGGTCGCGCCACTGTCGACGCGGTCGCCGGCCACGCTGAGCGTGTCGGTGACGATCACGCCGCTGTCGGCCTGCGCCGGCGTTGCCGCTTCCAGCGTGACTGCATCTGCGCTGACCCGGCGCACCGCCAGGCCACTGCCCTGCAGCAGCTGCTGCAGCGCCTCGTTGGCCGGCAGGCTGCCATTGACCGCACGCGAGCTCACCCCGTGGGCCAGGATGGCCGGATACACGACCTGCACGCCGGACTGGCGCATGTAGCTGCGCAGCGCCTCGTCCAGGGGCTGCGCCGGAATGTCGAAGCGCTGTACGGCGGCGTGATCGCCACGGGCGTTCTGTGCCAGCACGGATGGCGTGGCACTGGCCAGGCCGGCAGCCAGCAATGCAATGCACAGGCGGGACGGGCGCGGCGCGCGGCCCGGACGGTGGGAGTCGAACATGGGGAACCTGTCAGGTAATCGGTGCCGCAGGCGCGGCGTCATCCGCAACACGGGCGGACACGGCGACGTACTGGCGGCGGCGGGTACGTTCGCGGGGTAAGACGGTTGGGCGCGCGGCAACCCCAAGGGCGATTTGCGGCCGCAGAGGGTGCCGACCGTTGGCCGGCACATCGGAAACATCATCCACGCATGGCGTGGATCTACTGATGGATGATGGCGACGCCGAGCGGCAGGCGGGTGACCTGCAGGCCTGCCGTCGCCGCCAACGCGTCCAGCGCCTGTTCCGGGCGATCGATGCGCAGTGCCGCACTGATCGCCGGCAGTCGCGACAGATCACCGCGCACGAACGTCGGGCCGGCACGATAGCGCCCCACCCATTGCACGGCGTCGGCGACGCTGGCCTGCTCCAGCAGCAGCTCGCCCTGGCGCCACGCGCCCACGCTGTCGGCCGCCACATCCTGCAGGCGCGTCACGCCGCTGCGCTCGCCATAGACGGCGCGCTGGCCGACTTGCAGGTAGGTCCAGCCACCGTCGGCCGGGCTGGCCACACGCACCCTGCCTTGCCCGACCTGGGTTTCCACCCGGTCATCGCCACGCGCGACGGTGAACGCGGTGGAGATGTCCTCAACCACGCCATTGCCGGCACGCACGCTGAAACGCCGCTGCGCATCCGGGCTGACCTCGAACCAGACGCGCCCGCGCAGCAGCTCGACCTCGCGTGCGTGCGCATCGAAGCGCACGGCGATCGCGCTGTCCGCATCCAGCACTGCGCGGCTGCCATCGGGCAGCGTTACGTTCTGCACGACGTGCGAGCTGCGATGGTCGGCCTGCAGCCGCAACCAGGCCTCCGGCCATGCCACCAGCATCGCCAGCACAGCTGCAGCGGCCATCGCCCAGCGCATTCGATGCGGGCGGCGGCGTTCGGCACACCGGGCCAGCGGGCGTGGCCCGACACTGCGCCACAGCGTGCGCTCGTGCTCGAAGGCCCGGCGGTGCCCCGGCTCTGCCAGCCAGCGCTCGAACTCGTGCATGCGTCCCTCGCCGATGTCACCCGAGGCCAGCCACGCAATCCAGCCCCGGGCCTGTTCGGCCAGGGCATCGTCATTGGCGGCGGGCAGCGTGTTCGGCGGGCTCATCGGCTGGCGGACAGGCGCATTCAAGCGCGGGCGGGGGAACTAGACCGCATCCACGGTCCAGTGATCAAGACGTTTCAGCGAGGGCCAGCCCCAAGCCGGGGCGATCAGCGGCCGCTGCGCGCCCAGGCCAGACGTTGCAACGCGGTGCGCACATGGTTCTCAACGGTGGTCACCGACACCCCGAGGCGGCGGGCAATCTCGGCCTGGGTGAGGCCCTGCAGGCGGTTGAGCCGGAAGATGGTGCGGGTCGGCTCCGGCAGGTGTCCGGCCGCATCCAGCACACGCTGCAGCTCGTCCTGGGCCATGGCCTGTTCCTCGGTCGAGATGACCTCGTCCGCTCCCCACAGGTAGTGGTCGGCCAGCAGGCGGTTGCGCCGGGTCGATTCGCGGCCGTGGTCGGTGGCCAGGTTGGCGGCCAGCCGGTACAGGTAGGCACGCGGATTGTCGATGGCCTGGCTGTCATCGACACCACGCGCCTTGAACCACACCGCCTGGATCACGTCCTCGGCGCCGTTGTCGCCCCCCAGGATGCGTTGCACCCGGCGCAGCAGCGCAGGCCGCTCGCGGATCAGCAGTTCGGTGAGGGAGGCGGCATTGGAGGACATGCGCGGAACCGGGACGACAGGCGGAAGGCGCCGCGCATGCTACTCCGTTAATGAGAATCAGTCACGTTCGCATCAATGGATGCACCCGGTCAGCCCGTCATAGACGCTCTGCGAGGTCCCCGGCAACGGGTCATGCAGTGGATTGCGGGCGGCGAGCGCGGCATGGAAGGCCTCCACCGGTGTGCCAGGCACCAGCGGCAGGCGGCACAGCCAGGTCGGTTGCCGGGCGACGATCGCACCGTCATGCCGCGACACAGCCAGGTCACTGGCGGCAAATGCCCACAGGCACTCATGCACCGTGCCGCGTACCGCGTCCACCGAGCAGCGCAGGCGCAGGGCGCGGATATCGCTGTACTCGCCTTCGCAGAAGGTATCGCCGCAGATCGCGTCGAACCCGTACTGCAGACGTCCCTCCAGGGCAAAGAAGCGGTCCCAGTTGGCTTCCTGCCGCGGGTAGTCGATCAGGTCGACGTAAGGAGAGGCCTGGGCCAACGGCGCAACCAGCAGCATGCAGAACAGGGCGAACGGCAGGGCAGACACTTTCATCGGCGGACTCCTTGGCAAGGTCGATCCAGCCTGCGCCCCCGCACCGGCCGGCCCTATCAGCCAACCCCGGCCTGCCGCGTGGGTCCCTGCCCCACGCAGCGGTCAGCCCCTCCCTCTGCACAGCGCCCGGCAAAGGCATAAAATGGGGGGCTATCCGTCTATATCCCCCACCTGGAGCACGACCATGGGTCTGGAACTCGTCTCGCCCGGCAAGAACCCGCCGGAAGAAATCAACGTCATCATCGAGATCCCGAAGGACTCGGAGCCGGTGAAGTACGAAGTGGACAAGGAAACCGGCGCGATCTTTGTCGACCGCATCCTGTCCACCCCGATGCGTTACCCCTGCAACTACGGCTACGTGCCGAGCACCCTGTGCGGCGACGGCGATCCGGCCGACGTGCTGGTGGTGCTGCCGCTGCCGCTGGTGCCGGGCTCGGTCGTGCGCTGCCGTCCGGTCGGCGTGCTGAAGATGAGCGATGAGGCGGGCAGCGACGAGAAGATCCTGGCCGTGCCGGTCTCGAAGATCTTCAGTGGCTACGCCCACGTTGAAGACATCGCCCAGGTCTCGAGCCACTGGCTGGAGCGCATCGGCCACTTCTTCGAGCACTATAAGGACCTGGAGAAGGGCAAGTGGGTCAAGCTGGACGGTTGGGGCGGCGCCGCTGAGGCCAAGCAGATCCTGATCGAGGCGCACCAGCGCCACCTCGACAGCAAGGCCTGAGCCTGAACCGGATCGCTCCGGCGGTACCCTGCCGGAGCGATGCGGGTCACGTTTCATGATGACGGCACATCACTCTTGCTGCCGTATTAGGTAAATTGCGTCACTTCACACGTCATCGACATCCATCGTCGAGACAGCCAGGGGAATGTGTCGTGCGTATTCTGCTTGTTGGGGATGCAGCCAGCCTGCCGGCTGAGCTGACCGAATTCATTGCCGATCTTGGGGAAGACTGGCAGCCGCTGACCGCCACCGATGGCCAGACCGCGATGACCGCGGTTGCCACCCAGGGCGTTGACGCGGTGATTGTCTGTCCGCAGCTGCCGGACCTCAATGCCACCACGCTGCTCGGCCAGATCAGGACCCTGCGTCCGGAAACCATCCGCATCGCGCTGGTGGACGCACAGCATGGCAACCGGCCGCCGCCGGCACGCCTGATCGGTGTCGCTCACCGTTTCCTGCCGTTGCCACTGGCACCGGAAGTACTGCTGGAAGCGCTGACCAGCCTGGAAGAGCTGCGCGAAGTGCTGGACAGCCCGCGCCTGCGCGATGCCATCGGCCGCATCGAGAAACTGCCGTCGCCGCCGCACCTGTACCTGAGCCTGACCCAGGCGCTGGAGCATGATGACGACGCCGACAGCGCCGACGTGGCCAAGCTGGTGGCCGCCGATCCGGCCATCGCCGCCAAGGTGCTGCAGTTGTCGAACTCGGCGTTCTTCAGCCAGGGCCGCACCATTGCCGACCTGCGTACTGCAGTCACCCGGCTGGGCCTGGCCACGCTGCGTGACCTGGTGCTGGCCAGTGAAGTGTTCTCGGCACCGACGCTGTCGACTGCCGAACGCAACTCGCTGCAGCAGCGCGCCCTGCTCGCCTCGCGCCTGGCCGCACGCCTGCTGCCCGAATCCAGTGCCGAACTGGGCGCAACTGCGGCACTGCTGGCCGACATCGGCCTGCTGCTGCCCGGCGTACGCAACGAGCGCACCGAGCCGTCGCTGGCCGGTGATACCCGCCCGGGCCATGCCGAAGCCGGTGCCTACCTGCTGGGGCTGTGGGGCCTGCCGATGCCGATCATCGAAGCGGTGGCATTCCACCTGCAGCCGCAGCGCGCCAACACCCGCAGCTTCTGGGTGACCGGTGCGGTGCACGTGGCCCTGGCGCTGGTCAACGGCGACCCGGTGGATGAGGACTATCTGCAGCGCGCGGGCGTGCTCAACAAACTGCCGCAGTGGCGCGAACATGCCAACAGCCTGATGGGGCTTACGCCGAGCGAAGCCTGAGTTCCGCCGGCAATCCACACGATGAAGGCGCGTCCGCAGGGACGCGCCTTCGTTGCATCAGGGCTGCGCGCAGTGGTCGTACACGCAGCGCTCGAACAGGAACTGGCAGTACGCCGCATCCTCACCGGCCTTGATGCAGTTGCTGCGCACCTCCGCGCAATAACGGCCATTGGCACACACCAGCGGACCGGCCGACACACTGCCGGCCAGGCTCAGGACGGCGAGAACTGCAGCAGCAAACATACGTGGCATCGCGTTGTTCATTTCGCGCTCTCCTCGGTCCGGAATGGACCTCTGCGAACCTACCAGCGGTCCAGTTGCGACAAGCGTGACCTTTGTCGCTGAACTGCCCTATTCAGAATTTCCCGACCCGGCTCTGCCAAACGCAAAGAGGGGGGGGGGGGGGGGGGGGT
>NZ_JAPTFQ010000056.1:0-31883 GCF_030985535.1 Stenotrophomonas sp. Sm2128 | reverse complement strand
GGCCGGCAACCTCATGGAGCCATGCAACCTGAGGTTGCCGGCCAGCGGCCGGCACTACCAGATGAAACCATTTTTGCATCGCAGCACGACGCCCGATCTGGGATAGGCTTGGGGCCTGGATCCGTTGACCGAGGCCTGTGCGTCGCCGATGAACGAGTACCGCAGCAGCATCGAATTTGCTTCTCCCGATCTTCCGCTTCGCGATGATGTGCGCCGGCTTGGCGCACTGGTCGGCGACCTGCTGGTCGAACAGGTGTCGGCCGCGTTTCTTGATGACGTCGAGGACGTGCGTACCCGTGCCATCGCCCGCCGCGAGAACCAGGCGCCGCTGTCGGAGCTGGCCGATGGCCTGGCCGGGCGCACGCCGCAGCAGGCCGAGACCATGGTGCGGGCGTTCAGCACCTACTTCCAGGTGGTCAACATCGCCGAGCGCGTGCATCGCATCCGCCGCCGCCGTGACTACCAGCGCGCCGGTACCGCGGGTGCGCAGCCGGATGGCCTGCAGGATGCACTGCAGCACCTGAAGGCGCAGGGCGTGGGCCTGGACGAACTGGCGCAGTGGCTGCCGCGCATCGACATCGAACCGGTGTTCACCGCGCACCCGACCGAAGCGGTGCGCCGTGCGCTGCTGGAGAAGGAACAGCTGATGGTGGCCAGCCTGGTCGACAACCTCGACGGCCAGCGCACCCCGGGTGAGGCCGCCGCCGATGCCGCGCGCTTCCGCATGGCGCTCACCGCGTCGTGGCAGACCACCGATTCCTCACCGGTGCGGCCGACCGTGGATGACGAGCGCGAGCACGTCGGCTTCTACCTGGTGCAGGTGCTGTACCGGGTGATCCCGGTGCTGTACGAATCGCTGCAGCAGGCGCTGCGCGATACCTATGGCGAAGAATTGCCGCTGCCGCGGCTGCTGCGCTTTGGTACGTGGGTGGGCGGCGACATGGACGGCAATCCGAACGTGGATGCCCACACCATCCGCAATACGCTGGATGCGCAGCGGCAGGCGGTGCTCGGGCGCTACCAGAAGGAACTGCTGCAGCTGGCCAGCCTGCTCAGCCAGTCCACCGAGCGGGTGGGTGTCAGTGATGCGCTGCAGGCACGCGTGGCGCAGTACCAGCAGCTGCTGCCGCAGGTGCAGTCACGCCCGCGCCATGCCGACATGCCGTACCGCCTGCTCAACGACCGCATGCGCGCACGCCTGCAGGCGACGCTGGACGATGGCGAGCGCGCCTACGCCGGCCCCGCCGAATTGATCGACGACCTGCAGCTGATCCTCGACAGCCTGCTTGCGAACCGTGGCGAGCACGCTGGTGGCTTTGCCGTGCAGCGTCTGCTGTGGCGGGTGAAGACCTTCGGCTTCCATCTGGCGCGGCTGGATGTGCGCCAGGAGTCGAGCGTGCATGCGCGCGCGCTGGCCGCCGCGCTGGGCGGCGAAGAGGCCTGGCAGGCGCTGGATGCGGTGGGCCGTGCGCGGCTGCTGAGCCCGCATGCCAGCGGTGAAACGGCATTGCCCAACGGCGACGACGAGGGCAACCAGCGGCTGGATGCGGTGTTCGCCGCGCTGGCCGATGCGCGTGCGCGGCATGGCTGCGATGCGCTGGGCAGCTACATCATCTCGATGGCGCACGACCGCAGCGACGTGCTGGCGGTGCTGGCACTGGCACGCCGTGGCGGCCTGGTGGAAGAGAACGGATCAGTACCGCTGGATATCGCACCGCTGTTCGAGACGGTGGATGATCTCAAGTGCGGCACCGCGACCCTGCGTGACCTGCTGGCCGACCCGATCTATCGCGCGCATCTGCAGGCACGCGACGACGTGCAGATGGTGATGCTGGGCTATTCGGACAGCAGCAAGGACGGTGGCATCGCCGCCTCGCGCTGGGGCCTGCAGCGCGCGCAGGTGGAACTACTGGAGGTGGCGGCCGAGGCCGGCATCCGGCTGACCTTCTTCCATGGCCGTGGCGGCTCCATCAGCCGTGGCGGTGGGAAGACCACGCACGCGGTGGATGCTTCACCGCGCGGCAGCATTGATGGCCGCCTGCGGGTGACCGAGCAGGGCGAGGTGATTCATCGCAAATACGGCATCCGCGCGCTGGCCCTGCGCTCGCTGGAACAGGCCACCGGCGCGGTGCTGCGCGCCAGCCTGCGCCCGCGTGCCGCCGAGCCGCGCGAGGATGAGTGGCGACCGGTGATGGATGCAGTGTCATCGGCCAGCAGCGAGGTGTATCGCGCGTTCGTTGGCCAGGCCGGCTTCATGGATTACTTCCGTACCGCCACGCCGATCGATGTGATCGAACGGATGACGCTGGGCTCGCGTCCGTCGCGCCGGCTCGGCCAGGACGCAGCACTGGGCAACCTGCGTGCGATTCCCTGGGTGTTCGCCTGGAGCCAGGCGCGTGCCGTCATTCCCGGCTGGTACGGCGTAGGCAGCGGCCTGCAGGCGGCGGTGGATGCTGGCCATGAAGAGACGCTGCGCGAAATGGCGCGTGACTGGCCGTTCTTCCGCACCTTCCTGGATGACATCGCGATGGTGCTGTCCAAGGGCGATATCACCATCGCCGAGCAGTTCTCGCTGTTGTCGGGCGGCCTGCACGACCGCTTCTTCCCGCAGGTGCAGCGCGAACTGGAACTCACCCGGCACTGGCTGCTGGCATTGATGGACCAGCAGACGCTGCTGGACCACGATGCGCGACTGGCGCTGTCGATCCGCCTGCGCAATCCCTATGTCGATCCGATCAGCGTGCTGCAGGTGGACCTGCTGCAGCGCTGGCGGGCCAGCGGACGCGAGGATGACGATCTGCTGCGCGCGCTGGTGGCCTGCGTGAACGGTGTTTCGCAGGGTGTGCAGAACACCGGGTGAGGTGTCGCGGTAGTGCCGGCCGCTGGCCGGCAACCTCATGATGTCTGGCGGCACGCACGAGGTTGCCGGCCAGCGGCCGGCACTACCTCATTCCTCCGGCGACGGCGGGTTCGACGCCAGCAGTTCCAGATGGCGCTGCTCCATTTCCTGGCGCAGCTGGCGGCGGATCAGCGCAGCCGCCTGGCGGCGCTTTTCGTCCGAGGTGACCGGCTGCAAGGGTGGCACCGGCGTCGGCCGGCCTTCCTCATCCACCGCCACCATGGTGAAGAAGCAGCTGTTGGCGTGGCGCACGCTGCGCTTGAGGATGTCCTCGGCCACCACCTTGATGCCGATCTCCATCGACGAGGTGCCCGTGTAGTTCACCGATGCCAGGAAGGTGACCAGCTCGCCCACCGCGATGGGCTGGCGGAACATCACCTGGTCCACCGACAGGGTGACTACGTAGCTGCCGGCGTAACGGCTGGCGCAGGCGTAGGCGACCTGGTCGAGCAGGCGCAGGATCGCACCACCGTGGACCTTGCCGGAGAAATTGGCCATTTCCGGCGACATCAGCACGGTCATGGACAGCTGGTGGGTTTTCAGTTCGGTCGACATGCGGCGGATTGTATCGGCAACCGCGCGATTGTTTCCGGAGGCCTTGAAAAAGCCGGCCAGCGGCCGGCTCTACCAGAAAGCAGAAGGGCCGCTTGCGCGGCCCTTCTTCAAGGTCAGCCGACTAACAGTCGGCTCTACCGGTCGGCTCTACCCGCCGGCTTTACTTCAGCTTCGCATCGGCGCGCAGGGCGGCGGCGCGGTCGGTCTTCTCCCAGGAGAAGGCCGTGGCGTTGACGGTCTCGCCTTCGCCGTTGAGGTAGCTGAACTCCTTCGGCTTGCGGCCGAAGTGGCCGTAGGCCGCGGTCTGCTGGTACATCGGGTGGATCAGGTCCAGCATCTTGATGATGCCGTACGGGCGCAGGTCGAAGTGCTTGCGGATCAGCTTCTCGATCTTGTCGTCGCTGATCTTGCCGGTGCCGAAGGTGGTGACCGAGATCGAGGTCGGCTCAGCCACGCCGATGGCGTAGGAGACCTGCACTTCGCAACGGTCGGCCAGGCCGGCGGCAACCACGTTCTTGGCGACGTAGCGGGCCGCGTAGGCCGCCGAACGATCGACCTTGGACGGGTCCTTGCCGGAGAAGGCGCCACCACCGTGACGGGCCCAGCCGCCGTAGGTGTCGACGATGATCTTGCGGCCGGTCAGGCCGCAGTCGCCCACCGGGCCGCCGATCTCGAACTTGCCGGTCGGGTTGATGTGGAACTTGGTGCCCTTGTGCAGCCACTTGGCCGGCAGCACCGGCTTGATGATCTCTTCGCGGACGGCCTCGATGAGGTCCTTCTGCTTGATGCCCGGGGCATGCTGGGTCGACAGCACCACGGCGTCGATGGCCGAGACCACGCCGTTTTCATAGCGCAGGGTGACCTGGCTCTTGGCGTCCGGACGCAGCCACGACAGCGGCGAGTTCTTCTTCTTGCGGATCTTGGCCTGCTGCTCGACCAGGCGGTGCGACAGGTGGATCGCGGCCGGCATGTAGCTGTCGGTCTCGTTGGTGGCATAGCCGAACATCAGGCCCTGGTCGCCCGCGCCCATTTCTTCCGGCTTCTTGCGGTCCACGCCCTGGGCAATGTGCGGCGACTGCTTGCCGATCAGGTTCAGCACGCCGCAGGTGGCGCCGTCGAAGCCGACGTCGGAGCTGTCATAGCCGATGTCCGTGATGACCTTGCGGGTCAGGGCTTCCAGGTCGATCCAGGCGCTGGTGGTGATTTCACCGGCCACGATGGCAACGCCGGTCTTGACCATGGTCTCGCAGGCCACGCGGGCGCGCTGGTCCTGGGTCAGGATCGCGTCCAGCACCGCATCGGAGATCTGGTCGGCAACCTTGTCCGGATGGCCTTCGGAGACCGACTCGGAGGTGAAGAGATAGCTGGACATCAGGCGTAATATCCCTTGATTCGGATGGAAAGATGGGCGCGCATGATACACGGGGTGCGCCGCCTGTGCATTGTGAACCTGTACCGGTTGCCGGTGGTTAAGCCCGCGTAGGCCCGGCAAGGGCCGTCCTGACGGGATTGGGCCCCGGCCTCGAGGCCCAGTGTTCCACCAGCGTGACAGCGGGCCGGGTGCCGAGGGGGGGCGGTTGCGGCCCCCTCCGGCCGGGGACGACCGTCATCGTTCTGCCCCGAAACCGCCATCTGGCTGCCGCCTGCCGGGCGCAGGCTGTCGGCCAATACGGCCGCCGGGCATGAGTGGATCCGCCATGCAGGAACTTGAACAGCGTCTCCAGCAACGCTTTCCCGATTGGTTCCATGGCCGTCGTGGCCAACTGGCGCGGCCATTGCTGCGCAGCGTCGGGCGTTGGTCGCGGTTGGACCAGATCGAAGCATTCCTGCAGCGCAGTGCAGGATTGCGCGGATTCGGCTTCGTCGCCGCCGGGCTGGAGTTCATCGATGGCCAGTACCAGGTGGATCCGGCCGCGTTGGCGAAGATCCCGGCCACCGGTCGCTTGCTGATCGTCGCCAACCACCCGTCCGGCGCACTGGACGCGCTGGCCCTGCTGGACGCGGTCGGCCGCATCCGCCGCGATGTGCGGATCGTGGCCAACGACCTGCTGGGGGCGATTGCGCCACTGCAGGACCTGCTGTTGCCGGTGCGCATCCTCGGTGGCAAGGCCCAGCGTGGCAGCCTGCACGCCGTGGAGGAGGCGTTGGCCGCCGAGCAGTGCGTGATCGTGTTCCCGGCCGGCGAGGTCTCGCGCCTCTCGCTGCGAGGCATCCGCGATGGTCGCTGGCAGCGCGGTTTCGTCCGCTTTGCCCGTGCCGCCGGCGCGCCGGTGCTGCCGGTACGGGTGGAAGCGCGCAACTCGGCGCTGTTCTACGGCGCCTCGACCCTGTTCAAGCCGGCCGGCACCGCGCTGCTGGCGCGCGAGATGTTCACCCGCCGCGGCCGCCCGCTGCGCCTGAGCATCGGTGAGCCGATGCAGCTGGGCAAGGGCGGTGACCCGGGCGCGCAGCTGCTGTCGGTACGCCGCGCGCTGTATGCGCTGGGCCGCAATGGCGCGGCCGGCAATGCCGCTGCCTTCGCAGGCCCCGAGCCGCTGGCGGCCCCGGTGCCACCCTCGCAGGTCGCCGCTGGGATTGCCGCAGCCACCCAGCTGGGCCAGACCGCCGACGGCAAGCAGATTCTGCTGGCCACTTGTACTGCCGATTCGCCGCTACTGCTGGAGCTGGGCCGCCTGCGCGAACTGACCTTCCGCCAGGTGGGCGAGGGCACCGGGCGCAGCCGGGACCTGGACGATTACGACCCGCAGTACGAGCACATCGTGATCTGGGACGCGGCCGCGCAGCGCATCGCCGGCGCGTACCGGATCATGCGCGGCGCCCATGCGCTGGCCCGGCACGGACTGTCCGGGCTCTACAGCGCGTCGCTGTTCCGCTATTCCGACGATGCCATCACCCACATCGCCGAAGGCCTGGAACTGGGCCGCAGCTTCGTGGTGCCCGACTACTGGGGCAGCCGCAGCCTGGACTACCTGTGGCAGGGCATCGGTGCCTACCTGCAGTGCCGGCCGGGTATCCGCTACCTGTTCGGCGCCGTGTCGATCAGCGCGGCGCTGCCACGCGATGCGCGCGAGCAGCTGGTGGCGTACTACCAGCGCTATTACGGCGGTACCGCCGGCCTGGCCGAATCGAACCGCCCGTTCCAGTACTTCGCCGCGCCGCCGAGTTTTGGCGAGCTGGATGCAGGCGCCGCGTTCGACGTGCTCAAGGCCAACCTGGCCGCACTCGGCACCGGCGTGCCGACGCTGTATCGCCAGTACACCGATCTGTGCGAACCCGGTGGCGCGCGCTTCCTCGCCTTCGGTGTCGACCCGGACTTCAGCGATTCGATCGACGGCCTGATCGAAGTGGACCTGTGCGCGATCCGGCCGAACAAGCGCAAACGCTACCTGCGCGATGCGGGGATGCCGGCATGAGCGTGCTGGCGAACCTGTCGCCGCACCGGCGCGCAGTGTTCGTCTCCGACGTGCACCTGGGTTCACGTCATTGCCATGCCACCGAACTGGCACGTTTTCTCTCGCAGCTGCGCTGTGAGCGTCTGTACCTGGTCGGTGACATCATCGACCTGTGGTGGATGGCCCATCGCCGTGCCAACTGGCGGCAGTCG
Source organism: Stenotrophomonas sp. Sm2128 (assembly GCF_030985535.1). Taxonomy (NCBI): domain Bacteria; kingdom Pseudomonadati; phylum Pseudomonadota; class Gammaproteobacteria; order Lysobacterales; family Lysobacteraceae; genus Stenotrophomonas; species Stenotrophomonas sp. Sm2128. The sequence goes on along the minus strand of NZ_JAPTFQ010000056.1, from coordinate 24,825 downwards.
CACAGCGAGGTCATCCAGGCCCTGCACGCGCTGCGCCGTGCCGGCACCGAGATCGTCTACATCCCCGGCAACCACGATGCCTCGCTGCGCCAGGTGTGCGGGCTGATGCTGCCAGCGATGCAGGTGCGCCGCCGCGCCATCCATGTGACCGCCGATGGCCGTCGCCTGCTTGTCGCGCACGGGGACGAGTACGACGGCGTGACCCACTTCGGCGGCCTGCAGGAAAAGTTCGGCGACTGGCTGTACTACCGCATCCTGACCGGCAACCAGGCGCTGAACGCGGTGCGGCGCCGGCTGGGCATGCGCTACTGGTCGCTGTCGGAATTCCTGAAGAAGCGCAGTGGTGCCGCCGAACGCTACATCGAGCGTTTCGTGCAGGCCGGGCTGGATGACGTGCGCCGGCGCGGACTGGATGGCATCGTCTGTGGTCACATCCATCGCGCTGCGTTGATCGAACGCGATGGCCTGGTCTATGCCAACGACGGCGACTGGGTGGAGAGCCTGACCGCACTGGCCGAAGACCATGATGGCGCGCTGCGCCTGCTGGACCACAATGGCCAGACTCTGGTGGAACTGCCGGGCGCGCGCTTGTCGCAGGCGGCGTAACCCGTTTCCGTAAAGTCGACTATTCGTCAACTGTCGCGCGTAGCGCGTGGTTTCCGCAGCCTGATGGGAGAGCAGTCGACCAGCAGTCGACCAGCAGTCGACTCTACAGACGCGGTGTCCGGGAGTGAGACGGCGCGCCCGCAAGCCGCTAGCATCGGCCCATGGATTCCCTGACCCAGATCGTGCTCGGCGGCGCCGTCGCTGCTGCCATCGCTCCGCCCGGCCATCGCCGCGCGGCCCTGCTGGCCGGTGCCGCGCTCGGCACCCTGCCGGACCTCGATGCCCTGTGGTTGGGCTTCACCGCCGCCGACCCGGTGGCGAACATGATCGAGCACCGCAGCTTCAGCCATTCGCTGCTGGTGCTGCCCTGGGTGGCGGCACTGATCTGGTGGTTGTTCAAGCGCTTCGGCAACGGCCGCGTCGCGCAGTCACCGGTGCGCTGGTTCTGGGCAATCCAGCTGGCGCTGGTCACCCATCCCGTGCTGGATGCGTTCACCGTCTACGGCACCCAGTTGTGGTGGCCGCTGCGCCCACACCCGACCATGGGTTCCAGTGTCTTCATCATCGATCTTGGCTACACGGTGTGGCTGCTGCTGGGTTGCGTGCTGGCCTGGTTTGGCCGCGCCCGCCCCTGGGCTGGCAAGGTGCTGGGCGTGGCGTTGCTGCTCAGCAGCGCCTACCTGGGCTGGGGCCTGATCGCAAAGGCCCAGGTCGACCGTGCTGCCCAGCAGAGCCTGGCGGCGATGGGTCTGGGCGATGCACCGCGCTTCTCGGTGCCGATGCCGTTCAACACCCTGCTGTGGCGCGTGGTGGCGATGACGCCGAACGGCTACGTGGTGGGCGACCGCTCGCTGGTGGCCGACCATGGACCGATGCAGTTCGAAGGCCATGCGTCCAATGTGCAGGCGTTGCGCGAAGCAGGGAGCATCCCTGCAGTGCAGCAGCTGACGTGGTTCAACCGGGGCTTCATGCGTGCACAGGTGGTGGATGGGCGGCTGGTGCTGAGCGACCTGCGCATGGGGCTGGAGCCCGACTACACCTTCAACTTCGCCGTGGCCGAGCAGGTCGACGGGCAGTGGCGACCGATCACGCCGGAGCAGGTGCGGACGGATTACAGCAGCCCGACCGCGCGCGCGGATGCCGGGCGCCGGCTGGCGGCGATGTGGCAGCGGATCTGGCACGAGCCGGCAGCCTCAGGGACTGGTGCGGCGCACCCGTAGATCCACGCCATGCGTGGATGGCGGGACCATCGGCAGTGCTGCGTTGGCTCAATACACCGTCGCGCGGCCCTGCACGAACGAGTAGAAGAACACCGCGTTCGGGTCGTTCTGCACCAGGCGGAACTCGCGGCGCATGCCTTCCACGGTTTCCTCGTCCACCGAGCCGGCCTGCAGCAGCTGGTCGGCGGCCGACAGCAGCAGCTGTTCCCAGAACGCGATCATCGTCTTGCGACGCGCCGGCTCGCGGTTGTCCAGGTGGATGGTCTTGATCTCGGTGTGCACGTCGCGGAAGCCGCCGGCCAGCAGCAGGTTGCCCAGCTTGGCGCCGACGAACGGGTCGCCCCCGTGGTCGTACTGGAAATCGTTGAAGGCCATCCAGTAGCGCCAGATGTGCGGCGAATACGGATCGAGCAGGAACGAAGCATTCATCACTTCGGTGATGTACACCGGCGAACCCGGTGCCAGCACCCGGCGCACTTCGCTCAGCACACGTGCGGGTGACGGCACGTGCTCCAGCACCCAGCACAGGAACGCCGCGTCGAAGCTGCGTGCCTCGAACGGCAGCTCGCCGGCATCGGCCTGCTGCAGGGTATAGCGGTCGCTGCACCACGGCGTGCGCGCCAGGTTCTCGCGCGCGGTGGCCAGCTGCGTTTCGCTCAGGTCCACGCCGGTCACGTGCAGCTCGGGGAAGCGGCGCAGCAGGATCTCGGTCTGTGCGCCCACGCCGCTGCCGACTTCCAGCAGGCGCCGCGCGCCGCTGTAGTCGATCTGGCCGAAGATGCTCGATTCCAGCAGCCGGGCCTGGGTCATCAGGCGCTGCTGCTCGGTGCCGGAAAACCCGTGCAGATAGGTCGGGGAGGAAATCGGCGGGGTCATGGTGGGCTCTTGTAGCGTCGAGCTGGCTCGACTGTTCGCAGACGCGGGGCTGGTGGCTCAGGCCGCCGAAGGCAGCGCCGGTTCCCCGGCGATCAGGCGGTCGAAGTATTCGGTGGTCAATGCGATCTGGCTGGCCGGATCCTCGGCACGGTTGACCACCGCGCGGAAAGCGGCATTCTCCGGCCGGTCCTTGGCATACCAGCCCAGGTGCTTGCGCGCGATGCGCACGCCCTGCGGCTCGCCATAGAACGCATGCAGCGCGTGCAGGTGGCCAAGCAGGATGTCGCGCACTTCCGCCAGTGATGGCGGTGGCAGTTCCTCGCCGGTGGCCAGGTAGTGCGCCACTTCGCGGAAGATCCACGGCCGGCCCTGCGCCGAGCGACCGATCATCACCGCATCCACGCCGGTTTCCTTCAGGACGTAGGCGGCCTTCTGCGGCGAATCGATATCGCCGTTGGCGATCACCGGAATGCGCAGCGCGGCCTTGATCTCGCCGATCGTGGCGTACTCCGCCTGGCCGGTGTAGTGCTGGTCGCGGGTACGGCCGTGCACCGCCAGTGCCGCGATACCGCTGTCCTCGGCGATGCGTGCGATCAGCGGGCCATTGCGATGGTCGCAGTCCCAACCGGTGCGGATCTTCAGCGTGACCGGCACGTCCACCGCGTTGACCACGGCCTCGAGGATGCGCGCCACCAGTTGCTCGTCGCGCATCAGCGCCGAACCGGCCCAGGCGTTGCACACCTTCTTGGCCGGGCACCCCATGTTGATGTCGATGATCTGCGCGCCGTGGTCGACGTTGTAGCGCGCGGCCTCGGCCAGCTGCTGCGGCTCGGTGCCGGCGATCTGCACGCTGATCGGGGCCGGTTCGCCGTCATGGTCCATGCGGTGGATCGACTTGCGCGTGTTCCAGAAGCGCGGATCACTGATGGTCATTTCCGAGGCGGCCAGACCCGCGCCCAGCCGTTTGCACAGCAGGCGGAAGGGCTTGTCGGTGACGCCGGCCATGGGCGCCAGCACGACGTTGGGGGCAATGGTGTAGGGGCCGATCTGCATGCGCCCATTGTAGGGCGCGGGCGGCGGTACGGCCGTGTCAGCCCCGCCCCGGTTCAGGCCCATCGGCACCGACCTCATGCCGTACCGGCATCAGCAGATGCTTGACGGTTGCTTCCGCCGCCCCCAAGGGCGGGCGATGGTAGGTGGCTACCCCAGGCTCTGCCAGGCCTGCCGGGTCCCCAGCGCGAAGGCCAGCCCCAGGCAGAGGCAGACCAGTGAACTGGCTACCCAGAAGCGCCGGCCGTTGTAGCCGGGCCGGAGCAGCGCCAGGCCGAAGCCCATCGCCGCGCGCAGCAGCAACAGCAGGGCGATGCCCGTCAGGACCAGACGACTGGCCGGCAGCGGCGAATGCCAGCCCGCGGCGGCCAGTGCGTACAGCGCCCAGGCCACCAGCACGGCAGTGATGCCGGCGGTCATCAGCGGCGGCCACCAATGCCCGGCCTGTGCCAGCCGGACCATGCGCTGGCCAGCACCAAAGTACCTGTACCACGCGGCGCCGAAGGCAATGCAGCCGATATGCAGCAAGGCTGCGATGGCACTACCGGCGGCGGCAACCAGCAACCAGGGGAATCCGTCCATGTCCTGCCCACGCTGAAACGCTGCGCGGATGGTGGGTGAGGGGCGGGATGCGGGCAATGCGACCGGCAGTCGCAGCTGTTCGATGCGACCGCCGCCGATGGCGCTTCGCTCAGCGCGGCGGATCGATCGGCAACCCGGCGCCGAGACGGTCCAGGGCCACGTCCACGCGTGGCAGCCGTTGCCGGCCCTGCGGCCACAGCAGGCGCAGCGGCAGGCCGCGGCAGTCCAGCGACGGCAGGATCGAGACCAGGCTGCCGCGCGCCAGCGCGTCATCGACCAGCCAGGTGGCCAGCTGCGCGATGCCGAAGCCGGCCTCGACCGCCGCCACCTGGGCCTCGGCGCTGCCAACCACCAGGCGCGCGCGGGCCTGCAGCGGTGTACTGCGCTGCCTGCCATCGGCCACCTGCCACGGCCCGATGCTGCCGTCCGCGCGTCCGAACAGCACACCGTCATGCCCGGCCAGCTCGGCGGCCGAGCGGGGCTGGCCATGCCGAAGCAGGTAGGCCGGGGAGGCGCAGAAGCGCAGGCATTCGTAACCGAGCAGGCGGCTGCCCAGCGTGGCGGGCAGCGGCTCGGGACCGCCGATGCGCACGGCGAGGTCGACGCCGTCCTCGGCGAGGTCGCTGAAGCGGTCGCTGAAGGTCACCTGCGGATGCAACTGTGGAAACTCGGCGGCCAGCTGCAGCAGCAACGGCCAGACTTTGAGGCGCCCGAAGGTGGCCGGCGCATCCACCCGCAGGCGGCCCACGGGCGCGTCTGCGTGCGAGACCAGCACCGACTCGGCATCGGCCAGCTCGCCCAGCACCCGCACGCAGGTGCGATAGAAGCCCTCACCAGCCTCGGTCAGGCGAAGGCGGCGCGTGCTGCGTTCGAACAACCGCGCGCCCAGGCGTGCCTCCAGCCGTGCGATGGTCTTGCCCACCGCCGAACTGGTCAGGTGCAGGCGTTCAGCGGCGGCAGTGAAGCTGCCGGCATCGGCGGTGGCGACGAAGGCCTCGATGCCGCGCAGGCGCTCGGTGGGAAGCATGGGGAATTTCTGTCCGGAATCGATGGAAAACATAGCAGTAATCGGAATCCGGGGAGGAAATAGGCTGGCGGCCCCTGTTCTGATGCCCGCCCATGTCCTCCCTCGATTCCGCCGCGGCCGTTGTCCACGCAAACGGCCGCGCACGCCTTTCGGTTGTCCTGCTGGCGGTGTCCGCCTTCGTCATCGTCACCACCGAGTTCCTGATCGTCGGCCTGTTGCCGGCGCTGGCGCGCGACCTTGGCCTGGGCATCGCCCGCGCCGGGCAGCTGGTTACCTTGTTCGCGTTCACCGTGATGCTGGCCGGGCCACCGTTGACCGCGCTGCTGTCACACGTCGGCCGGCGCCGCCTGTTCGTGGCCATCCTGCTGTTGTTCGCGGGTTCCAACGCGCTGGCCGCGATGGCCACGCAGCCGTGGCTGCTGGCGCTGGCGCGGGTGCTGCCGGCACTGGCCCTGCCGGTGTTCTGGGGCACCGCCAGTGAGACTGCTGCGCAGCTGGCCCCTGCAGGGCAGGGAGGTCGTGCGGTCGCGCGGGTCTACCTGGGTATCACCGCCGCAATGCTGTTCGGTATCCCGCTGGGTACGTTGGCTGCCGACGCCCTCGATTGGCGCGGCAGCTTCTGGCTGTTGGCGGCCCTGTCGCTGTTGATGGCCAGCGCGCTGGCGTTGTGGATGCCGGACACCGTGGCCGGACCGCGGCGCGCGCTGGGCGAACAGGCACGAGTACTGCGCCAGCCGCAGTTGCTGGGCGATGTGCTGCTGTCGGTGCTGGTGTTTACCGCGATGTTTGCTGCCTATACCTACCTGGCCGATGTGCTGGAGCGGCTGATGCAGGTACCGGCGGCACAGGTGGGCTGGTGGCTGATGGGCTTCGGAGCTGTCGGGTTGATCGGCAATGCACTGGGTGGGCGCTGGGTCGATCGTGCGCCGCTGGGCGCGACCCTGGTGTTCTGCGCGGTGCTGGCGCTGGGCATGCTGGCCAGTGTCGGGCTGGCCGGCCACGGCACGCTCGTGCTGATCGCACTGGCCCTGTGGGGTGTGGCGCATACCGCATTGTTCCCGCTGTGCCAGGTGCGGGTGATGCGTGCGGCGCCGCAGGCGCAGGCGCTGGCGGGAACCTTGAATGTGTCCGCGGCCAACGCCGGCATCGGCCTGGGCGCGCTGCTGGGAGGTGGCGCCATCGAACGCTTCGGGCTTGCCTCGCTGGGCGTGGTGGCCGCTGCCGTGGCGCTGCTGGCAATCGTCGCGGGCCTGCTGCTGCGGTGGCTTGCCCGGTCCCGTTCATCCACGCATGGCGTGGATCTGCCTCATTGAAAGGCAAACAGAAAAGCCCGGGTGTCTGCACACCCGGGCTTCTTCATCCACGCATGGCGTGGATCTACTTTGCTTCGGCGTCGGCCGGGGTGAAGCGCGGCATCGCCGCTGCAGCGCCTTCCTTCTCGGTCGAGCGACCGGCGAACTGGTTGGCGAAGCGCACGTGGCGGGCGAACGGGGCGTCGGCCACCTGCGCCAGCGACGCGGCCAGCGCACCGTTGAAGGCGTCACCGGCACCGGTGGTGTCGATCGCCTGCACCTGTTCGGCACCCACGCGGTAGTACGGCTGGGTATCGCCGCGCAGGTTCTCGTCGGCATGCGACACGAACACGCCCACCGAGCCCAGGGTGACCACCACGGTGCCGTTGCCGACCAGCTTGCGGCACAGCGCGTGCAGGCTGGCTCCATCCAGCGCGGCGACGTCGTTGGCATCCACGCGCTCACCGACATGGCGGCCGAGCAGGGCAGCGAACTCGGTTTCGTTCGGGGTGATCACATCGGCCAGCTTGAGCAGGCCGATGGTCGAGGGGGCATCGGCCGGTGCGGTGTTGAGCACGGTGGTGACGCCGGCCTCGCGGGCCGTGGCCAGTGCCGCTTCGATGGTCTGCACCGGCGATTCCAGCTGCACCAGCACCACCCTGGCGCCGGTCAGCAGGGCCTGCTGCTGTTGCAGGAAGTCGGTGCCCAGCGCAGCGTTGGCACCCGGGCCGATCACGATGGTGTTGCGGCCACGGGCATCGACGTAGATGCCGGCGGTGCCGGTCGGTTCGCTGCTGGCTTCGGCGATGAGGCCGAAACCATCCTGCGCCGCCAGTTCGCGCGCGGTGGCGCCACCGGCGTCGTCGCCCAGCGCGCACACGAAGTGCGTCTCGGCACCGGCGCGGCAGGCCGCCACGGCCTGGTTGAAGCCCTTGCCACCGGGGCCGGTGCTGTAGCGGCCGGCAATGGTCGCGCCCGGTGCCGGCAGCGACTCGCACCGCCACACGTGATCGACATTGAAGGAACCGACGACAACGACACTGCTGCTCATAGGGAATCTTTTCTCAACCAAGGGTTCAACTGAAGTGCGTCAGCACGCCGGCGATGGTCGCCGTCATGAAGGTGGCAATGGTACCGCCCAGCACCGCGCGCAGGCCGAACTTGGCCAGGTCGTGGCGACGTTCCGGGGCCAGGCCACCGATGCCGCCGATCTGGATCGCGATCGAGCTGAAGTTGGCGAAGCCGCACAGCGCGTAGGTCGCGATCAGGCGACCTTCGCTGGACAGGCTGACGCCAGCCACCTGGCCGTTCACGATCTGCGACAGCTCGGTGTAGGCCACGAACTCGTTGATCACGACCTTCTGGCCGATCAGCGAACCGACGGTGGTGGCATCGGCCCACGGCGTACCGATCACCCAGGCGATCGGGGCCAGCAGGTAGCCGAAGATGGTCGACAGGTTGGTCGGCTTGCCGATCTGCGCAGCCAGGCCGGTCACTTCACCGATCCAGGTCAGCGGGGCGTTCAGCAGCGCGATCAGGGCGATGAAGGCCAGCAGCATCGCGCCGATGTTCAGCGCCAGCTTCAGGCCGTCGCCGGCGCCGGCCGCAGCCGCGTCGATGATGTTGCTGGAGGTCTTTTCGACTTCCATCTTCACCGTGCCGCGGGTGAGCGGGGTGCCGGTTTCCGGGATCAGCAGCTTGGCCACGACCAAGGTGGCCGGCGCGGCCATGATGCTGGCCGCCAGCAGATGCTTGGCGTAGAAGGCCTGCTGCGCTGGGTCGCCGCCGCCAAGCATGCCCACGTAGGCCGCCAGCACGCCGCCGGCGATGTGTGCCATGCCGCCGATCATCATGGTCAGCAGCTCGGACTGGGTCATCCTGGCGATGTACGGGCGCACGGTCAGCGGCGCCTCGGTCTGGCCGATGAAGACGCTGGCGCAGACGCTGGTGGTTTCCGCACCGGACACACGCATGACCTTGGTGATCGCCCACGCCATCACGCGCACGATCGCCTGCATGATGTTCAGGTGGTACATCACCCCCATCAGCGCCGAGAAGAAGATGATGGTCGGCAGCACCTGGAAGGCGAAGATGAAGCCGTAATTCTTGGTGTCCATCAACGAGCCGAAGATGAAACCGGAACCCTCGTTGACGAAGCTCAGCACCTTGACGAAGCCGTGGCCCAGCGCGTCGAACACGTCGCGCCCGCCCGGCACCAGGATCACCAGCGCCGCGAAGGCGATCTGCAGGGTGATACCGGTGGCAACCAGCTTCCAGTCAACCGCGCGCTTGTTATTGGAAAACAACCAGGTGATGCCGATCAGCACCGCCAACCCGAACAGGCCGAAGCCGATCCTGCCCAAACCTTCGACCATGTGAGTGACTCCCCTGGGGCGTCGCGAAAAACGGGAAGCCTAGTGCAGGGCAGGGGCCGGGGCAAGAAAAAGCAGCGTGCGCGCGGCCAACGGTACCGATCAGGCCAGCAACGGCAAGGGCTTGCGGCTGGCGGCGGCAGGTAGAATGGGGGTCGATCCCGGCCCGGATGCGGGCCCGCAGCAGGAGATTCGCATGCAATACCGTCGCCTGGGCTCCACCGGCCTGCCGATTTCCGCCCTTTCCTTCGGCGCCTGGGTGACCTTCGGTGACCAGATCCCGCGTGATGAGGCGCGCAACCTGGTGGCCGCCGCCTGGGATCATGGTGTCAACTTCTTCGACAACGCCGAGGGCTATGCCAACGGCCGTGCCGAACAGGTCATGGGTGACGTGATCGCCGACCTGCGCCTGCCGCGCGACGGTTTCTGCGTGTCCAGCAAGGTGTTTTTCGGCAGCGCCAAGGACCCGCGGCCGACCCAGCGCGGGCTGTCGCGCAAGCACGTGACCGACGCCTGCCACGCTGCACTCAAGCGCCTGCGGGTGGACTACCTGGACCTTTACTACTGCCACCGCCCGGATCCGGACGCGCCGATCGCCGAGACCGTGCATGCGATGGACACCCTGGTGCGGCAGGGCAAGATCCTCTACTGGGGCACCTCGGAGTGGTCGGCGGTGCAGATCCAGCAGGCGCTGGACATCGCCGAGGCGCGCAACCTGCAGGGCCCGTCGATGGAGCAGCCGCAGTACAACCTGCTGCACCGCGAGCGGGTCGAGGTCGAGTACGCGCCGCTGTATGCCGGTGCCGGCCTGGGTACCACCATCTTCTCGCCGCTGGCGTCGGGCCTGCTCACCGGCAAGTACGACCAGGGCATTCCGGCCGATGCACGGCTGGGGCGGGAAGGCATGGAGTGGTTGCAGGACCTGGTGCTGGGGGCCGACGCCGGGGCCCGCCTGGGCCAGGTGCGGCGCTTCAGCGAGGTGGCACGCGCGCTGGGCCACGCCCCGGCCACGCTGGCCATCGCCTGGTGCCTGCGCAACCCGAACGTTTCCAGCGTGATCCTCGGCGCCAGCCGGGTCAGCCAGCTGCTGCAGAACCTGCAGGCACTGGACGTGCTGGAGCAGGTCGACGCGGCCGGCTGGGCGCAGGTCGAAGCCGTCTTCGCCTGAACCCCGGGGCCGGCCGGGCCTCGGGGGCCTCGGTCGGGCCGGTTCGGCCGAGGGAACAGGACGGGAACTGGAACTGGAACTGGAACGGGAACGGGAACGGGAACGGTAGAGTCGCCTGTTAGTCGACTGCTTCGAATAACCGACTGCTTCGAGCAACAGCAGTCGACCAACAGTCGACTCTACACACCTGCGTCGCCATTTAATTGATGCGATCTATCGAATTACGGAATTCGATCATTAATCCCATCAATGAAATTGAGAATGGTTGTTGATTGTCAACTGAGAATCATTATCATTTAACTCGTCCCTCGCACGAGTCCAGATGCTCATGAATGCTCAACCTGTACTGCTGCGCCCCGAAACGCTGACCCTCCGCGATCGACCGGTCCGCGTCGTTCCGCCGGAAGAGGTCATCGACAGCGAAGCCCTGCTCAAGGGCCGTCGTGAAATCCTGATCCAGCACGGCGACCGCTTCTATCGCCTGCGGCACACCAGCAACGACAAGCTGATCCTGACCAAGTAATCGCGGTCTGGTCGCCCGCCTCCCTCCCTCCTGCCGGCAGCGCCGACAGGGTGGGCGACCCGTCCGCTCCCGCTCTCTCCCCCTCGGTCTACCGCGTGCACCTTCCGGGTGTGCCGGTAACCGGGGGTTCCCCTGCCTGACCGAACGAACCCGATGACCCGCCATACCGCCCTTTGCCTTGCTGTCTGGATGGCGCTGCCGCTGTCCGCCCACGCTGCTGCCACTGCTGCCCCCGATGCGCGCGAATTCGATCGGGTGCAGGTCACCGCCACCCGCACCGAGCGGGCGGTGAGCGACGTGGCGGCCACGGTGGATGTCATCGACCGTGAGCAGATGGACCGGCACCTGGTGCAGGACATCAAGGATCTGGTGCGCTACGAGCCGGGCCTGTCGGTCACCCGCAGCGCGACCCGCTTCGGCCTGGATGGTTTCCGCATCCGTGGCCTGGACGGCAACCGCGTGCGCATCCAGACCGACGGCATCGTCATGCCGACCCGGTTCGACATCGGTTCGTTCGCCAGTTCCAACCGCAACTTCACCGACCTCGATACGCTCAAGCGCGTCGAGATCGTGCGTGGCCCGGCCAGCTCGCTGTACGGCTCCGATGCACTCGGTGGCGTGGTCGCGTTCGTGACCAAGGACCCGGCCGACTACCTCAAGGACGGCAAGAACAGCTACTTCGGCCTGAAGTTCGGCTACGACGGCGAGTGGAAGGGCCTGCTCGGCGGTGCCACGGCCGCCTTTGGTGGCGACCACTGGAGCGGCCTGGTCAACGTCAACCACCACCAGGGCCAGGAAACGGACAACAAGGGCACGGTGCGCAGCGACAACGACACCCGCACCGCGTCCAATCCGCAGGATCGCGACGGCCGCAGCCTGCTCAGCAAACTGGTCTATGCACCCAGCGAAGACCAGCGCTTCCGCCTGACCGTGGAAGGCAACGAAGACACCACCGATACCAATGTGTTGTCGGCGATTGCCAGCGTTGCACCGCGCCCCGGCGCGATGGCTGCGGCCACTGGCATGAAGTCCCACGACACCCAGAAGCGCAACCGCGTGTCCTTCGCCCACGAGATGGATGCGCTGGACCAGCCGTTCGCCGACAGCCTGCATTGGCAGGTGTACGCGCAGAACAGCGAAACCCGGCAGCAGACCGACGAGACCCGCACCGACGGCACCCGCCGCCACCGCGTGTTCTCCTTCGACCAGCATGCCTATGGCCTGCAGGCGCAGTTCAACAAGGCGTTCACCACCGGCAGCGTCGAGCACGCACTGACCTATGGTTTCGAAGGCACCCGTACCGAGATCCACCAGAAGCGCGACGGCTATCAGGTCAGCAAGGCTGGCGTGGTCAGCAACACGGTGCTGCCGGACACCTTCCCGGTGCGTGACTTCCCGATCAGCAAGACCACCGAGCTGGGCCTGTATGCACAGGATGAGATGCGCTTTGCCGATGGCCGGCTGTCGCTGGTGCCGGGCGTGCGCGTGGACCGCTACGAGCTGAAGCCGGAAGTGGACAGCATCTTCGCCGAAGACAACCCGACCACGGCCGTGGCGCAGCTGAAGAAGACCAGCGTGTCGCCGAAGCTGGGCATGGTCTGGCGCTTCACCGACGAATGGTCGCTGTTCGCCGGTTATGCGCGTGGCTTCCGTTCGCCGCCGTACAACGACGTCAACATCGGCCTGACCAACGTCGCCTTCCGCTATACCGCCATCGCCAACCCGGATCTGAAGCCGGAAACCAGCGACGGCTACGAACTGGGCCTGCGCTTCATCGCGCCGGCGGCGTACGTCAGCGTCAGCGGCTACTACAACGACTACAAGGATTTCATCCAGTCCAACGTCGATACCGGTCGCAACGCACAGGGTTTGACCGTGTTCCAGTCGCAGAACATCGCCGACGCGCGCATCTATGGCGCGGAAATGAAGGCCGGCATCGAGTTCGGCGAACTGAGCCCGGCACTGAAGGGCTGGGCGCTGCGCAGTGCGTTGGCATGGTCGCGTGGTGACAACCGGACCGATGACGAACCGCTGGCCTCGGTCGATCCGCTGCGTGGCACGCTGGGCCTGATGTACGACACCGATACCTGGGGCGTCGAACTGGCCGGTACCTTCGTGCAGCGCAAGAAGCGCCTGCCGCCGCCTGCGGCGCAGACCAATCCGAACGCACCGGCGCCGTTCGTCTACCAGCCGGCCGGCTACGGCGTGCTGGACCTGATGGCGCACTGGAACTTCGCGCCGGGTGCCACCTTCAATGTCGGCGTGTTCAACCTGGCCGACAAGCGCTACATCGAATGGTCGTCGATCACCCCGAGCCTGATCACCGATCGCGCACTGAGCGATCGTTTCAGCAGCCCGGGCCGCACCTTCTCCGCCAGCCTTGCCGTTTCCTGGTGACCTCATGAGCCGAGCACTGTCCGCACGCAGGAATGACTCCATCGCCGCGCCGAACAGCGCGGCCTGGCCGACCCCGGCACAGCTGGCCACGCTCGGCACCGTGTTGTGCCTGTACCACGCCGACGGCAACGAGCTGGGCGGCTGGCGCCAGGCCGTACGCGTACACGCCTGCCAGGGCGTGGACAGCGAGGGCCTGCGCGAAAGTTTGTGCTTCCTTGATGGCCGTGGCCGCTGCGTGTGGCGCCTGTACCTGCTGCCCGACAGCGATTTCCTGGCCTGGGACCGTCTGGTCGCGGCGCTGCCGCCGGGACCGGAACACGACAGCGAGGCGAGCGTTGGCGAACGCCTGTGGCGGCGCCTGGCCGGCCATCTTGGCGGCCAGCGCTGGCGCCTGTGCGCGCTGCGCCTGCATGCCGCCGACGACGGACGCACGCTGGCCGCCAGTCTGTCGACCCTGTCCTCGCTGGGCGCGGCCACCGCGCGCCGCATCGCACGCCTGGAAGGTGCTGAAGGCGAGCTGGCGATCGACGACTGCTGCTGTGCCGACGCCGCCCGGCGTCCGGCTCCCCAGATTCCCGGCGACCTACCGCTGATCCGCCTGTGACCCTCTCCTGATGGAACGCCCGTTGGCCACGGATGGCCCCTCAATGAATCTGCAACCCCGAAGGAAGACCCCGATGAAGCTCCAGACAGCCAGCGCCATGCTGCTGCTCGCCGCCAGCGGCGTGGCCAGCGCGCAGCCCTCCGATATCGCCCGCGACCACGACAGCATCCTCGCCATGCAGGGTGAGTACACCGTGGACTTCGCCTTCGACGAGACCGTGCTGCTGAAGCCGGGCTACGAGCGTGCACCGGCGATGCGCAGCGGCGGCAGCGAAGTGGTCATCGTGGTCGAGGACACGCCGAAGCGCATCGTGCTGCAGCACCTGCTGCTGGATGAAAAGAGCGGCCACATCACCAAGCACTGGCGCCAGGACTGGGTGTACGAAGCACCGAACCGTTTCGAATTCAGCGCCGACCAGACCTGGAAGGTGCGCAATATTCCGTCGGCGGTGAACCAGGGCGCCTGGACCCAGTGCGTGTACGAAGTGAGCGACGCACCGCGCTACTGCGGCACCGGCACCTGGACCTACACCAACAACGTGCCGAGCTGGACCAGCGATCTGAGCTGGCGCCCGCTGCCGCGCCGTGAGTACACCAAGCGCAGCGACTACAACGCGCTGGCCGTGGTCAACCGCCACACGCTCACGCCCAATGGCTGGACCCACGAACAGTTCAACACCAAGGTGCAGCGCAACGCCGATGGCAGCCAGGTGGAGATCGCACGCGAGTTCGGCTTCAACGACTACGTGAAGACCACCGAGGTCGACTTCACCCCGGCGCGCAACTACTGGAAGGCCACCGCCGGCTACTGGGCCAAGGTTCGCCAGCGCTGGGACGGTTTCCTGACCCAGGCCCCGGGCGTGCACCTGAAGACCAGGATCGACGGCATGGCGATGATCATCCCGCTGTTCACCCAGGCCGAAGAGATCCAGTCCGGCAAGAAGGTGAAGGACACGCAGATCGACGAAGTGTTCGCCAAGTACGTGGAAAAGGCCCAGTAGATCCACGCCATGCGTGGATGTGCTTGTTCCTTGAACACTGGCAACGCCGTCATGTGCACTTGGTAGGTGCCGAGCTTGCTCGGCACGCGCCCCGGTCCGGCGCCGCCTCAGGCCTCGCGCAGCGCCAATGCCGGCGGCGTATGCAGGATCGCCCGCGTACCCCACCAGCCCGCCAGCAGGCTCAGCCCGATGCCGACCACGCCGCCGACCAGCAGGCCCGGCCACGGCGGCAGCAACGGCAGCTCGAACACCTTCTGCGAGACCGCCACGCCGATCGCAGCCGCGGCGCCCACCGCCAGCAACGCGGCCAGCGTGCCCAGCGCGCCGAACTCCACCAGCACCGCACCGCGCAGCTGGCGCCGGGTCGCGCCCAGCGTGCGCAGCACCGCGCTGTCGTAACGACGCTCGCCCGCCGTGGCCTGCAGCGCGGCCAGCAGCACCAGCACGCCGGCCAGCAGGCTGAACACCATCACCAGCTGCACCGCCTGTGCCACCCGTTCCATCACATCGCGCACCTGCGAGATCACCGCGTCCACGTCCAGCAGCGACAGGTTGGGCTGCGCGCGTATCAGCTCGCCCAGTCCGGCTGCCTTGCCGGCCGGCAGGTGGAATGCCGACAGCAGGTTGTGCGGTGTATCGCCCACCGCGTTCGGGTTCAGCAGCACGAAGAAGTTCGGCCGGAAGGTGTTCCAGTCGGCCTTGCGTACGCTGGTCACGGTGAATTCGCGTTGCTGCTCGCCTACTGCAATGGTGATGCGGTCGCCGGGATACACGCCGTAGCGCTTGGCCCAGCCGATCTCAACCGACGCCTCCGACGCCGTGCTGTCGGGCGTCCAGAAGGTGCCGTTCATCAGCGTATTGGCCGGCGGGAAGCTGCTGCGCCAGCTGAAGTTCAACGGCCGGTTCTTGTCGTCGTCATCGCGCTGGGCTTCGCCTGACGCCGGCTGTCCGCTCTGGTCCGGCGAGCGATCCACGCGCAGCGGCGGCTTGCCGTTGATCGCGATCAGGCGGCCGGTGGCCATCGGTTCGATGCTGGCGTCGTTGGCACCCAGTCCACGCAGCGCGGCCAGCACGCTGTCGCGCTGTTCGGGCTGGATGTTGATCAGGAAGTAGTTTGGCGTGTCCGCAGGCAGGCGCTCGCGCCACTGCTGCAGCAGGCCGGGGCCGGTCACCGCCAGCAGCAACAGCGCGCACAGCGACAGCGACAGCCCGACCAGCTGCATCACCGCCAGCATCCGGCGCCGCGTCAGCGCCGCCAGGCCCAGCCGCCAGTGGCCGTGCAGACGGTGCTGCAGGCCGCGCAGCAGCTGCAGCAGCACGAAACCGACCATGCCGGCCGCCACCGCCAACGCGGCCAGGCCGCCCAGCACCCATAGCGCCAGCTTGAGATCACCGGTCACCTGTACCGCCAGCAGCAGGCTGGCCGCCAGCGCTGCTACGTAGGCCAGCAGCGAGGCCGGGGGCAGGGCGGCGAAGGAGCGGTTGAGCACGCGCATCGGCGGCACCCCGCGCAGGCGCAGCAGCGGCGGCAGGCCGAAGCCGAACAGCAGCAACAGGCCGATGCCGGCGCCGGTCAGCGCCGGCATTGCCTCGGGTAGCGGCAAGCGCTGCGGCACCAGGCTGCCCAGCACCTGCACCAGGCCTTCCTGCGCGGCCATGCCCAGGCCGATGCCGAGTGCGCAGGCCGGCACCGCCAGCATCAGCAGCTGCAGCGCCAGGCCAAGCAGGATGTCGCGCTGGCGCGCGCCCAGGCAGCGCAGGATCGCCACCTGGTCGATGCGGCGCAGGGCAAAACGGTTGGCCGCCAGCGCGGTCGCCACGCCGGCCAGCAATACCGCCAGCAGCGCGCTCAGGCCGAGGAAGCGCCCGGCAAGATCAAAGGCCTGGCGCACGCCGCGCTGGGTGTCGTCCACGCTCAGCAGGCGAAGGCCTTTTACCTGTGGCAGCAGCCACTGGCGCAACGCGGCAACCTGGTCGGCGGAGCCGGCGAACATGAGCCGGTAGTTGATGCGGCTGCCGGGGCCAAGCAGGCCGGTGCCCTCCACATCGGCGCGGTTGACCAGCAGGGTGGGGGGAGAGCGTCAGCAGGTCGCCGCCGGCATCCGGCTCGGCCTCGATGATGCCGGCGATGCGCAGCGTGCCGGCGCCGAATTCGAGATCATCGCCGGCCTTCAGTCCCAGCCCCTGCAGCAGGCGCGGGTCGGCATAGGCCTGGCCCTTGGGGGGCATGCCGGCGTTGGCGATCAGCGCGCCACCGGGCGTGCTGCGCACCCTCAGCGTGCCACGCAGCGGATAGCCCGCCTGCACCGCCTTGATGCTGGCCATCTGGCTGGCATCACCGTTGAACAGCACGCTGCCGAAGCTGGCGATGCGGGTGAAGGCCAGTCCACGCCGCTGCGCCTCGTCGGCGAATGCCTGCGGCGGGTCATCGCGCCCGGCGATGCCGAGGTCGCCGCCGAGCATTTCCGCCGCGCTGCCGGTCAGTGCCAGGTTGACCCGGTTCACCAGCGTGCCGACCGCGGTCATCACCGCCACGCCCAGCACCAGCGCGGCGAACACGGTCAGCAGGTCACCGGCCAGCGCCTCGCGGCGCAGCGCGCGCCACGCATGCCGCAGCAGGTTCATGCCTGCGCCCCACGCTCGACCGGCAGCAGGCGGCCGTCGTCGATGCGGTGGATGTACTGGCAACGCTGGGCCAGGCGCAGGTCGTGGGTGACCAGCACCAGGGTGGTGCCGCTGCCGGCGTTGAGTTCGAACAGCAGGTCGCTGATGTGCTGGCCGGTGGCGTGGTCCAGCGAGCCGGTCGGTTCGTCGGCGAACAGGATGCGCGGGCGGGTGACGAACGCACGTGCCAATGCCACGCGTTGCTGCTCGCCGCCCGACAACTGGCGCGGATAGTGGCGGGCGCGATGGGCCAGCCCGACCTGGGCCAGCACTTCATCGACCCGCGCCCGGTCTTCGCGCCCGGCCAGTTCCAGCGGCAGCGCGACATTCTCGGCAGCGGTCAGCGCCGGCAGCAGGTGGAAACTCTGGAACACGAAGCCGACCTCACGCGCGCGCAGCTGGGCGCGGGCCTCCTCGTCCAGCGCCGACAGGTCCTGGCCAGCCAGCGCGATGCGGCCGCGACTGGGCAGGTCCAGCCCGGCCAGCAGGCCAAGCAGGGTGGTCTTGCCGGAACCGGAGGCGCCGACGATGGCCACGCTGGTGCCTTCATGGACCGTCAGGGTGATGTTGTCCAGTATGTGGACTTCACCCTCCGGGCCCTGCACGGACTTGCCGACCTGGTCGACGGCGATGGCGACGGGCGCGCTGCGGGGGGACAGGCTGTCGATGAGGAGACTCCAATGCGCAAGACGGGATGGAGCCGGCGAGCCGGCGCGATGATGGTGCTGCTGCTAGGGTTCCTGCTGCTGCCGGGGCTGGCCTGTGCCAAAGGTCCGGCCGGCACCGTGCTGGTGCTCGGCGACAGCCTCAGTGCTGCCCACAATATCCCTGCCGACGCCGGCTGGGTCAGCCTGCTGCAGCAGCGGGTCAGGCAGCAGTCGAAAACCCCGGCGCGCATCGTCAACGCCAGCATGAGCGGCGAGACCACCGCCGGCGCGCTGACCCGCCTGCCTGGCCTGCTGGCGAAGGAAAAGCCGACCGTGGTAGTGATCGCCCTTGGCGGCAACGACGCATTGCGCGGGCTGACCCCGGCGCAGGTGCAGGGCAACCTGGGAAAGATGGTGCAGGCCAGCCAGAAGGCCGGCGCGAAGGTGCTGCTGCTGGGCATTGACGTGCCGCCCAACTACGGGCCGGCCTATCGCCAGCGCCTGGCGGCGGCCTACAACGCGCTGGCCACGCAGTACAAGGTGCCGCTGCTGCCCTTCCTGCTGGAGGGCGTCGCCCTGCAGCCGGGCATGATGCAGGCCGACGGCCTGCACCCGACCGCACAGGCGCAGCCAAAGGTGCTCGACAACGTCTGGCCGCTGCTGAGGCCGCTGCTCTGAACCGTTTGTGTACCTCTTGACGGAACTTCACATCGCGTCCACCGTCGATCCGGCATGTTTCACAAAGCTGAAGTTAGAGGGAATCACATGCGTCAGACGAAGGAGACCTCCGGCTTGGTGCTGGTGGTCGAAGACAACCGCAACATCTCCGAGATGATCGGGGAATACCTGGAAGGTCGCGGCTTCGAAGTCGACTATGCACAGGACGGCCTGGATGGCTACCGCCTTGCGGCGGAGAACAGCTATGACGTCGTGGTGCTCGACTTGATGTTGCCGCGCCTGGATGGCATCGAAGTGTGCCGTCGCCTGCGCAACGATGCGCGCAAGTCCACCCCGGTGCTGATGCTCACTGCACGCGACACGCTGGACGACAAGCTCACCGGCCTGGGTTTCGGTGCCGATGACTACCTGACCAAGCCGTTCGCGATCCAGGAGCTGGAAGCCCGCCTGCGCGCGCTGATCCGTCGCGAACGTCGCCAGGTCGGTTCGGAAGTGCTGAAGGTGGCCGACCTGGTGCTCGATCCGGTCAGCATGCGTGCGACCCGTGCCGGCACCGAGCTGCAGCTTTCGCCGATCGGCCTGCGCCTGCTGACCATCCTGATGCGCGAATCGCCGCGCGTGGTCACCCGCCAGGAGATCGAGCGCGAGATCTGGGGCAATGGCCTGCCGGATTCGGACACCCTGCGCAGCCACCTGTACAACCTGCGCAAGATCATCGACAAGCCGTTCGACCGTCCGCTGCTGCACACCGTGCAGAGTGCCGGCTACCGCATTGCCGACATCGCCCAGCCGATGGCCTGAGCAGGATACTCGCCGGTGCAGCAGCAGGCCCGGCCGGGTTGTGGCCACGTACGAGGGCAGGGCATGACCGGTCGGCACTGCCGCCGGTCATCGCCCATGCACCCGCACGGCGTGGCGCGCTGCCTATAATCGCAGCGCTCTGACCGGGACTCCGCAATGCCGCACGGCCTGCCGCGCAAGATCCGTATCGCCTTCATCCTGCAGGCAGTGCTGGCCAGCCTGGGCATCCTGCTGGGTGCGTGGCTGGTCTCGCTGGTGATCAAGCACAGCCTGGTGGGCGCTGCCCTGCGCGAGGAGGCGGCGTACTACTGGACGCTGCACGAAGCGTCCCCGGTGCAGCCACCGCCCAATACCCAGAACATCCGCGGCTACCTGCTGGAAAGCGGGCAGTCGGCACTGTCGTTGCCGGCCAACCTGCGCAATCTGGAGCCCGGCTTCCACGAACTGCCCAAGGACGACCAGCTGGTGCTGGTTGATGTGCGCCCGGCTGGCCGCCTGTACCTGGTGTTCCTGCGCTCGCGCGCCGAGATGCTGGCGTTCTGGTTCGGCATCGTGCCGGTGCTGCTGACCCTGTTGGCGGTGTATGGCGCCAGCTGGGTGACCTACCGCGCGTCCAAGCGCCTGGTGTCGCCGGTGAACTGGCTGGCTCGGCGCGTCTCGCGCTGGGACCCGGGGCATCCGGAAGCGGCCGACCTGGAGCCCAACAAGCTGCCGGCGGACATGCAGGGCGAGACCCGGCAGCTGGCGGCCGCGTTGCACTCGCTGGCCAACCGGGTCAGCGCGCACGTGGCACGCGAGCGCAACTTCACCCGCGATGCCAGCCATGAACTGCGCACGCCGCTGACCGTCATCCGCGTTGCCAGCGACATGGCACTGGGTGATGAAAGCCTGCAGCCGCGCCTGCGCCGCAGCCTGCAGCGCATCCAGCGGGCCGGCCGCGACATGGAAGCGGTGATCGATGCGTTCCTGATCCTGGCCCGCGAGGCAGACGTCGAACCGCAGATCGAGCTGTTCGACGTCAACGACATCGTCCGCTATGAAGTGGACAACGCCAACGAACTGCTGGGGGCTCGCCCGGTGTCGGTGCACCTGCACAGCGATGGCCCGGTGCAGCTGCATGCGCCGCCGCGGGTGCTGCAGGTGGTGGTCAGCAACTTGGTGCGCAATGCATGCAGCTACACCGACGAGGGGCGCATCGACGTGCATGTGCACAACGATCGGGTGGTGGTGCACGATACCGGCATCGGCATGTCCCCCGAAGCGCTGTCACGGGCGTTCGAACCGTTCTATCGCGCCGAACCCAGCCGGCCGCAGGGTACCGGCCTGGGCCTGTCGATCGTACGCAGGCTGTGTGATCGCTTCGGCTGGAAGGTCAGCCTGGCCAGCGAGCCGGGTCAGGGCACCGAGGCAACGGTGATCTTCCGGTAGAGGGATTTTGCCGGGCTGCGCCCGGCACCCGCCGAGGCAACATCAACATCAAAAGCGGGCATTCCGTGGAATGGCGGGGCGGTGTGGGTTTGCAGGACACGCCGTAAACCCGTCCATGGGGGCTCGATGGCGCCATCCATGGCGCCAACGGTCCTGCAAACCCACACCGCCCCGCCTTCGACAGTTTCCCGCGATCCGCAGTACATCCACGCCATGCGTGGATGGGGTTGCTCAGTTGCAGTTGACCTTCGGCGCCAGCGCCTTGGTCCAGATGTCATAGCCGGCCGGGGTCATGTGCAGCATGTCCTCGCGGAACAGCGTTGCATCCGGCTGGCCATCCGCGCGCAGCATCGGCGTGTAGATGTCGGTGAAGCCGGTGTTGGGCAGCTTGGCCAGCGCAGCCTTGATCAGCGTGTTGGCCTCGTTGATCGCCGGCAGCAGGTGCGCCCGCGACGGGCTCGGCTTGATCGACAGGTACTCGACCTTGGTCTTCGGCAGGTCGCGATGCACGCGCTGCACGAAGGCGACCACGTCGTCGCGCACCTGGGTCGCGGTGCGGCCGCTGTTGAGGTCGTTGTCACCGGCGTAGAAGAACACCTTGCACGGCGCATACGGCACCACGATCTGGCCGGCATACCAGGTGCTGTCGCGCACTTCCGAGCCGCCGAAACCGCGGTTGAATACAGGCTGGCCGGGGAAGTCGGTGGCCAGGCTCTCCCAGAAGCGGATGGAGGAGCTGCCGATGAATTCGATGCCACCGCGGGGCGGCGGGTTGGCCTGGTCGGCGCTGGCGAACCGGGCCATGTCGCCGGCCCAGGCCACGTTGGAGACCTGTTCGGGTACCCGGGGCGACGTGGTCGGGCCCAGGGCCTGGGCCAGCGGTGCGGCGGTCAGCAGGCCCAGCATCAGCAGGCAGGTACGGCGACGGGACATCAGGCGCTCCAGCAGGGAAGGGAACGCCATCATAGAAGCTGGGGCGGGCCGGGGCTTGCCCCTGGCGGTCCATTCACCGGGCCGGTGCCGGGATGCGGCTGGTGGCCTTGTGGCAAAATGGCGGCCATCTGCCTATTCCTGTGCACCCATGATTCCCTGCCGTGCGTCTGAGCGGTCGCTGCGCCGCGCCCCTGTTGCTGGATGTTCCACCCGTGGCTGATCAGTTCGGCCATCTGCCCCGCGGCCCGCGCCGCATCTTCCAGGCCGCCCGCTGGTCCTGGCAGGGCCTGCGCGCCGCCTGGCTGCACGAATCGTCGTTCCGGCTGGAGGTCTACCTGCTGATCCTGCTGGCCCCGGTCGCGGTCTGGCTGGGGCAGACGCCGGTCGAGCGTGCGCTGATGATCGGTTCGATGCTGCTGGTGCTGGCGATGGAACTGGCCAACTCGGCGATCGAGGCGGTGATCGAACGTTACGGCAGCGAAATCCACGAGTTGGCTGGCCGCGCCAAGGACATGGGCTCGGCGGCGGTGTTCGTGCTGATGATGAACGTGCTGTTGTGCTGGGCCCTGGTCGTGGTTCCGCACGCGCTGGCCGGCAGCTACGGCTGAAACCCCATTCCCCCACTGCCTTGAAGAGATTCCATGTCCTTTGAGTTCCTCGCCGACCCCAATGCCTGGGTAACCCTGTTCACGCTCAGCGCGCTGGAAATCGTGCTCGGCATCGACAACCTGGTATTCATTTCCATCGCGGTCAGCAAGCTGCCGGAAGAACGTCGCCCGTTCGCACGCAAGCTCGGTATCGCCGTGGCCTGCATCACCCGTATCGGTCTGCTGGTGTCGCTGGCGTATCTGGCGCACATGGCGGCCAACCTGTTCACGGTGGCCGGCATGGGCATCTCCATCCGTGACCTGGTGCTGATCGTCGGTGGCCTGTTCCTGATCATCAAGGGCTGCATGGAGATCAAGGAACTGATCAGCGGCGGCGAGGATGAAGATCCGAGCACCACCAAGGCCTCGGCCGTGTTCGGCTACGTGATCGCGCAGATCGCGGTGATCGACATCGTGTTCTCGCTGGACTCGGTGATCACCGCGGTTGGCATCGCCGACCACATCCCGGTCATGGTCGCCGCCATCCTGCTGTCGGTGTTGGTGATGCTGCTGGCCGCCAACCCGCTGGGCCGCTTCATCGACGCCAACCCGACCGTGAAGATGCTGGCGCTGGCCTTCATCCTGATGATCGGTGCGGTGCTGATCCTGGACGGCCTGGACGTGCACGTGCCCAAGCCCTACATCTACGCCGCGATGGGCTTCTCGGTGCTGGTGGAATGGCTGAACCTGCTGATGCGCCGTCGCGCGCGCGAGCACAACGTGCCGGGCGCTGGTAACTGGTAAGCGCCTCTGGCATGTAAGTCCCTCAGAACCCCCGGCCCGGCCGGGGGTTCTGCGTTTGTGGGGGGCACGGCTCTGCTACGGCGCTGCGGTTTTTGCACTTGCAGCGGGTTTCCGTGCCTCACTTGTGAACCAGAATCAACAGTGTTTTCCCGGGGCGAGGCTTAATCCGCCACAGCAAAGCGCGCAGGCTACGCACTCCCGAATCCCTCCCCCAGGACCCCCCCATGAATTCCAGAGCCGCCTTGCTGGCGCTTGCCGTCGGCGCCTTCGCCATCGGAACCACCGAGTTTGCGCCGATGGGCCTGTTGCCGGTCATCGCCGACGGCGTGGGTGTGGGCATTCCCACTGCCGGCATGCTGATCACCGCTTACGCCGTGGGCGTGATGCTGGGCGCACCGGTGATGACCCTGCTGATGGGCCGCTTCGGCAAGCGCACCGCGCTGATGCTGCTGATGTCGATCTTCGTGGTCGGCAACCTGCTCTCGGCACTGGCCCCGAACTACGGCCTGCTGTTGCTGTCGCGCCTGGTCACCAGCCTCAACCACGGTGCCTTCTTCGGCATCGGTGCGGTGGTTGCCGCCAGCCTGGTGCCGAAGGACAAGCAGGCCGCCGCCGTGGCCACCATGTTCATGGGCCTGACCATCGCCAATATCGGCGGCGTGCCGCTGGCGACCTGGGTGGGCCAGCAACTGGGCTGGCGCCTGTCCTTCGCCGGTACTGCAGTGCTGGGCCTGATTGCGATCACCGCGCTCGGCTTCGCGCTGCCGGCATCTGCACCGGGGCCGCGCCCGGACGTGCGCCGCGAACTGAAGGCCATCCTGCAGCCGCAGGTACTGCTGGCGATGGGCACCACGGTGCTCGGCGCGGGTGCGATGTTCACTCTGTACACCTACGTGGCGCCGGTGCTGACCGAACTGACCGGCGCCTCCAACACCTTCATCGCGATGTCGCTGGCCCTGATCGGTATCGGCTTCACGTTTGGCAATGGCATCGGTGGGCGCATGGCCGACTGGTCGCTTGATGGCGCGACCCGCATCCTGCTGGCGGTCCTGGCCGTGCTGATGTTCGTGCTGCCGCTGGCCTTCATGCACCACGCCACTGCGGCGCTGGGCGTGCTGCTGTTCGGCGCGGCGACCTTCGCCATCGTGCCGCCGCTGCAGATCCGGGTGATGCAGGCGGCGAGCGAGGCGCCGGGCCTGGCGTCGTCGATCAACGTGGGTGCGTTCAACCTCGGCAACGCGGTGGGTGCCGCGCTGGGGGGCGCGGTGATCAGCTCGGGTTTGGGTTACGCGGCGATTCCGGTGGCCGGTGGCCTGCTGGCGGCATCGGGCCTGCTGCTGGCGTGGCTGGGGCGTCCCCGCACTGCGGTGGCTGAGGCCTGCTGAGGGGTGTTGGATTCCGGCAGGGCTTGCAGCCCTGCACCCGCTGCAATCAACGTCAACGTCAACGGCAAAAGCCTGCATTCCGTGGGTTGGCGGGGTGGGTCCGGTTGAGGGGGACGCTGCAAGTACGTCCATGTAAGCTCGGTCGCCGCATCCATGCGGCTCACGCCCCCTCAACCGGACC
>NZ_JAPTFQ010000055.1:0-32458 GCF_030985535.1 Stenotrophomonas sp. Sm2128 | reverse complement strand
CCACCCCACGGATAGCCCGATTTTGACGTTGATGTTGACGTGGCCTCTGCGGGTGCAGGGCGCAGCCCTGCCACCAAACACCCCCACCCTCACTTCACTGAATCGAAAACCGGTTTCGGCACGGCACTTGCACTGGCTACAGCAGACAACCCCATCCCTGTTTCTGGAACCGTTGCAGATGTCCCACTCCGTCACTTCGATCCTTTCGCAGATCCGCTCCTATCAGACCCAGATGGGACAGCCGGCGCTCAACCCGCTGGGCGAAACGCCTCGCAGCAACGCCCTGCCGGGCACGGTGCTGGATGCACCGCAGGCCCAGCCGGCCAGCTTCACCGAAACCCTGCGTGGTGCGATTGCCGGCGTCAACGATGCGCAACAGAAATCCGGCGCCCTCGCCAAGGCCTTCGAAATGGGCGACCCCAGCGCCGACCTCGCCAAGGTGATGGTCGCCTCGCAGCAGTCCCAGATCGCCTTCCGCGCCACCGTGGAAGTCCGCAACCGTCTCGTCCAGGCTTACCAGGACGTGATGAACATGCCGCTGTAAGGAATAGAGACGCATGGCACTGACGCTCTCCAAGGACAGCCTGAACGCCGAAAAGGCCGGGCAATGGTTCGACCGCCTGCAGAGCCTGCAGATCACCCGTCGGCTGGGCCTGATGGCGATGATCGCGGTGGCGGTGGCGGCAGGCCTGTCCGTGTTCTTCTGGTCGCAGAAGCCGGGCATGGTCCCGCTGTACACCGGCCTGGACCAGAAGGCCACCGCTGAAGCGACCGACCTGCTGCGCGCCGCGCAGATTCCGTTCGCGCTCGACCCGGCCACCGGTGGCATCACCGTGCCGGAAAAGAACCTGCACGACGCCCGCCTGAAGCTGGCCGGTTCCGGCCTGACCGACAGTGGCAAGCTCGGCTTCGAGCTGATGGAACGCGACCCGGGCTTCGGTGTGAGCCAGTTCGTCGAAAGCGCGCGCTACCAGCACGCGCTGGAAACCGAACTGTCGCGCACCATCAACACGCTGCGCCCGGTGCGCGATTCGCGCGTGCACCTGGCCATTCCCAAGCCCAGCGCCTTCACCCGCCAGCGCGACGTAGCCAGTGCCTCGGTCACCCTGGAACTGCGTGGTGGCCAGCAGCTGGAACGCAGCCAGGTGGATGCCATCGTGCACATGGTTGCGGCCAGCATCCCGGATCTCGCGCCGGAGCGGGTGACCGTGGTCGACCAGAGTGGGCGCATGCTCAGCATCACCGACCCGAACAGCGAAGCGGCGGTCAACGCTGCCCAGTTCGAGCAGGTGCGCCGCCAGGAAACCTCGTTCAACCAGCGCATCCGCGAGCTGCTGGAACCGATGACCGGCCCTGGCCGCGTCAACCCGGAAGTGAGCGTGGACATGGATTTCTCGGTAACCGAGGAGGCCCGCGAGCTCTACAACGGTGAGCCGCAGAAGCTGCGCAGCGAGCAGATGAGCGAGAACACCACCAGCACCCCTGGCCCGCAGGGTGTGCCGGGTGCCACCAGCAACAGCCCGCCGGGCCAGCAGGCTGCACCGGCCACCGCGCAGACCCCGACCGAAAGCAGCAAGAACGCCACCCGCAACTACGAGCTGGACCGCACCCTGCAGCACACCCGCCAGCCGGCCGGCCGCATCAAGCGCGTATCGGTGGCGGTGCTGGTGGACAACGTGCCGCGTGCCGGTGCCAACGGCAAGATGAGCCCGCAGCCGCTGTCGGCTGCCGAACTGACCCGCGTCGAAGCGCTGGTCAAGCAGGCCGTCGGCTTCAACGCCGAGCGTGGCGACACCGTGTCGGTGATGAATGCCCCGTTCGTGCGTGACACCACGCCGGTCGAAGGCCCGGCGTGGTGGGAGCTGCCGTGGGTGCACGATGCCGGCCGCATGCTGCTCGGCGCGGTGGTGGTGCTGGCGCTGCTGTTCGGTGTGCTGCGCCCGGCACTGCGTGCGATCACCGGCCAGAACAAGAAGAACGACGAACAGGCTCTGGAACCGCACACCGCGGACGTACAGCTGGTCGATGACGATGGCATGCCGCTGCCGGCGCTGGGCGCCGACCGGGCCAGCCTGGCCGGACCAGACGCACTGGCCCTGCCGGTGGATTCTTATGAGGAACGACTGCGGATGGCGCGTGAAGCCGTGAAGACCGACTCCAAGCGCGTGGCCCAGGTGGTCAAGGGCTGGGTGGCCAATGACTGAGGCACAACTGACCGGCGTACAGCGCGCGGCCGTGCTGCTGCTGTCCCTGGGTGAGCTGGATGCGGCCGAAGTGCTGCGCCACATGGAACCCAAGGAAGTGCAGAAGATCGGCATCGCCATGGCCACCATGACCGACATCACCCGCGAGCAGGTGGAACGGGTGATGGACCAGTTCGGCCAGGAGCTGGGCTCGAAGACCTCGCTGGGCGTGGGCTCGGACGACTACATCCGCAACATGCTGGTGCAGGCGTTGGGCAGCGAGAAGGCCGGCAACCTGATCGACCGCATCCTGCTCGGCCGCAACACCACCGGCCTGGATGCGCTGAAGTGGATGGACCCGCGTGCGGTGGCCGACCTGGTGCGCAACGAGCACCCGCAGATCATCGCCATCGTGATGGCGCACCTGGAAACCGACCAGGCCGCCGACGCGCTGAAACTGCTGCCGGACCGTACCCGCGTGGACGTGCTGCTGCGCATCGCCACCCTCGACGGCATTCCGCCTAACGCACTCAATGAACTCAACGAGATCATGGAGCGCCAGTTCGCCGGCAACCAGAACCTGAAATCGTCCAACATCGGCGGCGTGCAGTGCGCGGCCAACATCCTGAACTTCATGGACAGCGGCCAGGACCAGGCGATCCTGGGAGAAATCGCCCGCATCGATGCGCCGTTGAGCAACCGCATCCAGGACCTGATGTTCGTGTTCGACGATCTGGTCGACCTGGATGACCGCGAAATGCAGCTGGTGCTGCGCGAAGTGAGCGGCGAGCGCCTGGGCCTGGCCCTGCGCGGTGCCGACATCAAGGTGCGCGACAAGATCACCCGCAACATGTCGCAGCGCGCGGCCGAAATCCTGCTGGAAGACATGGAAGCTCGTGGCCCGGTGCGCCTGTCCGACGTGGAAGGCGCGCAGCGCGAGATCCTGGCCATCGTCAAGCGCATGGCCGATGAAGGCACCGTCACCATCGGTGGCAGCGCGGAGGCCATGCTGTGAGCAACGTCGTGCGCTGGCTTGCCCCGGACCTGCTGGCCCAGCCCGAACCGGTGCTGGAGCAGGAGGATGCGTTCGAACTCACCGAGCCGGACCCGGAACACGAGCCGGAGCCGCCGCTGCAGCTGCCGACCCTGGAGGAAATCCAGGCCATCCAGGACAGCGCCGAGAAGGAAGGCTTCCAGCACGGCCATGCCGAAGGTTACGGCCAGGGCCAGGCCGAAGTGCGTCGCCTCGCCGCGCAGATCGAAGGCATCCTCGACAACTTCAGCCGCCCCCTGGTGCGGCTGGAGAACGAAGTGGTCGGCGCACTCGGTGAGCTGGCGGTACGCATCGCCGGTGCGCTGGTCGGCCGCGCCTACGAAGCTGACCCGGCACTGCTGGCACAGCTGGTCGGTGAGGCCATCGACGCGGTGGGTGGCAGCACCCGCGAGGTGGAAGTGCGACTGCATCCGGATGACATCGCCGCCCTCGCCCCGCTGTTGAGCCTGCCGCCACAACAGCGCCTGGTGCCAGACACCAGCCTCAGCCGCGGCGATCTTCGCGTGCACGCCGAAGCCGTGCGCATCGACGGCACCCTGGAAGCCCGCCTGCGCGGCGCGCTGGACGCGGTGATCCGCCAGACCGGAGCCAATGCATGAACCCCGATCCGCAGCCGACGCCGCCACCGGCCGACTGGGCCATGGCCCGCAACCTGCGCCTGGCCCGTCGCCTCGATGGACTGCGCGTGGATACCGCCCATGGCCGTGGCCTGATCCGCGAAGGCGTGCTGCGCCGCGCGGTCGGACTGACCCTGGAAGCCGTCGGCTGCGAGGCGCCGCTGGGGGCCAGCTGCAAGGTGGAAGTGGTCGACGGCGGCTGGGTCGATGCCGAAGTGGTCGGCTTCGCCGGCGAGCGCACTTACCTGATGCCCAGTGCCGAGCTGCACGGCCTGTTGCCCAATGCGCGGGTGGTGCCATCGGCGCGCCGCGGTGGCGTGGAAGTGGGCGAAGGCCTGCTTGGCCGCGTCATCGACAGCGATGGCGTGCCGCTGGACGGCAAGGGCCCGATCCGCGCCGAAGGCCATGTCGGCATGGCCGGCGTGTCGATCAATCCACTGGCGCGTGAACCGATCACCCAGCCGCTGGACGTGGGCGTGCGCGCGATCAACGCGCTGCTGCCGATCGGCCGCGGCCAGCGTGTCGGCCTGTTCGCCGGCTCCGGCGTCGGCAAGTCGACGCTGCTGGGCATGATGACCCGCTACACCGCCGCCGACGTGATCGTGGTCGGCCTGATCGGTGAACGTGGCCGCGAAGTGCGCGATTTCGTCGAGACCACGCTGGGCGAGGAAGGCCTGCGCCGCGCCGTGGTAGTGGCCAGTCCCGCCGACCGGCCGCCGCTGGCGCGCCTGCACGGTGCCTACCGCGCTACCGCCATCGCCGAATGGTTCCGCGACCAGGGACTGAACGTGCTGCTGCTGATGGACTCGCTGACCCGCTTCGCCCAAGCACAGCGCGAGATCGGCCTGTCGGTGGGCGAGCCGCCGACCACCCGCGGCTACCCGCCGTCGGTGTTCGCCAAGCTGCCGGCACTGGTCGAACGCGCCGGCAATGGCGCCAAGGGCCGTGGCTCGATCACTGCGTTCTACACGGTGCTGACCGAGGGCGATGATCCGCAGGACCCGATCGCCGATGCGGCGCGCGCGATCCTCGACGGCCACATCCTGCTCTCGCGGCGCGTGGCCGACAGCGGCCTGTACCCGGCCATCGACGTCGAATCGTCGGTCAGCCGCGTGGTCACGGAAATCGCCGACGAGCCGTGGCGCCTGCGCATCCGCAAATTGAAGCGACTGGTCTCGGCCTACTCGGCCAACCGTGACCTGATCGCCATCGGTGCCTACCAGCGCGGCAACGACGCGGCCACCGACGAAGCCCTGGAACGCTGGCCGGAAATCATGGAGTTCCTCGGCCAGGACGTTGCCAAGGCCGCAGATCTCCCGCACAGCCAGGCGGCGCTGCAGCGCCTGGTGGAACAAGAGAGTTAAGCCATGAACCAGTCCAAGCGCATTGATCCCCTGCTCAAGCGGGCCCAGGAACACGAGGACGCGGTTGCCCGCGACCTTGCCGAACGCCAGCGCGTGCTCGATACCCATCTATCGCGACTGGACGAACTGCGCCGCTACGCCGAGGAGTACGCCAACGCTCAGATGGCCGCCACCAGCCCGGCGCAGCTGCTGAACCGACGCGCTTTCCTCGACCGGTTGGACAGTGCCGTCGAACAGCAGCAGGCCACGGTCAATGGCAACCGCGAAAAGGTGGAAGCCGAGCGCGCCCGGCTGATCCTGGCCAGCCGTGACAAGGCCGTGCTGGAACAGCTGGCCGCGAGCTACCGCGCGCAGGAAAAAGTGGTGACCGACCGCCGCGACCAGCGCGAGATGGACGATATCGGCGCGCGCCGCGCGCGCCTTGTCCAGGCCGAAGACCAGGACGGCACCGAGCAGGGAGGTCGCTCGTGATGCCCTCCCCACTCGCCGGCAGTGCCAACCCTGCCACGCCGGCCACCAGCAACAGTGCGGCGCGCGCCCCGCGCAGCGAAGGCGGAAAGGACTTCAGCCAGCTGCTGCAGGACGGCGCGCCCTCTGCACCCGGCCCTGCCGGCAGCGCCACCACGCCGTCGCCATCCACGACGAGCCAGCCGTCGACCACTGACAGCAGTGGCCAGGCACCAGGCGAACGCAGCGACGCCGAAGCGGTAACCGCTGAAGCGCCGCCGCCAGCGCCCGTTGCCGTGACCCCGGCTGCACCCGCTACCGACAAGGACAAATCCGCCGCGACCGAAGACGCCCCTTGGCCGCCGCTCGGTCTGGCCGGCCTGGTGCTGGCGATGCCGACGCCCGTGGATGCGGCCGCTGCCCTGCCGACCACCGCTGCACCGTCGCAGGCCAGCGACGGCAGCGCACTGCCCGTTGCCCCTGCCGCGAATCCGGCACTGCCTGCAACTGCCCCAGCAACGGCCGCCGCAGCGACGGCCGACGGCAAACCGGCGGCGACCAGCGCGGACGATGCCAGCGCGCTGCCACTGCCGGAGATGATCCTGCCCGGCAAGCGCAGCGAGCGCGGCGAAGGCAGTGACGTGGCCGCCGTTGGCGACCGCGCCAGTGCACCACTGCTGCATGCACCGGCGGGGGCCGCCGTACAGGACCTGAAGGCGGCGCTCGCCACCGGCAACGCGATCTTCAATGGCGAACCCACGCCCAAGCCCGTGCTGGGTGACGACGGCTTCGACCAGGCCATTGGCGCACGCCTGGGCTGGCTGGCCGACCAGAAAATCGGCCACGCCCATATCCGCCTGAGCCCGGACGATATGGGCCCGGTCGACGTGCGCCTGCAGTTGAACGGCGACAAGGTGCATGCCAGCTTCAGCAGCCCGCACGTGGACGTGCGGCAGGCACTGGAAAGCAGCCTGCCGCGCCTGCGCGAGCTGCTGGGCGAACAGGGCTTCCAGCTGGCACACGCTGATGTTGGCCACCAGGCCCCGGGGGGTGACGGCAATGCGTCGGGAGCATCTGGCAACGGTGGGACCGCCGGTGACGGAGAACCGTCGCCGGGCGACACCAACGTGTCGTCCGCACAGCTGATCCGCCAGCGCGGGTTGCTGGACGCATACGCCTGACAGGCGTGCCAACCAAGGTTGGCACCCACCAGAGCGATGCGGTTGGCACCTGCCAGTATCGCGTTGGTGGGTGCGGAGCTTGCTCCGCACGGCCCCACCGCCGCCCCGACGGAATTCCGTCGCACCCCTCTGCCCCGCCTTCGGCACACCCCTTGCATATCCCGGTGAAGCAACCCTCAGGAGCTTCACCCCGTGGCCGCAGCCGCTGACAAAACCAAGAAGACCGCCGAGAAGGACAAGGCCGCCAAGCCGCGTAGTCCGATTCTGATCACCGCGCTGGTGGCCGTACTGGCCGCCGCTGCCGCCGGTGGCGGCGTCTGGTTCTTCACCCAGTCCAAGCACGAAGAGAAGACCGCGCAGGCGCCGAAGAAGGCCAGCACTCCGGCACCGGCACAGTACTTCGCGCTGGACCCCGCATTCGTGGTCAACCTCAACGGCCCGGTCGACGGTCCGCGCTACCTGCAGCTGGAAGTGCAGCTGATGACCCGTGACCCGGCTGCGCTGGAAGCGATCAAGACCCATGCACCCGCCATCCGCGCACGCCTGCTGATGCTGTTCTCGCAGGTCAGCCCGGACCAGATCGCCGATGTCGCCGGCAAGCAGAAGCTGCAGGCTGCGTCGCTGGCCGAAGTGCAGAAAGTGCTCAAGGCCGAGACCGGCAGCAATGGTGCCGACGACCTGCTGTTCACCAGCTTCGTGACCCAGTAAGGGCCCACCGATGAATGATCTGTTGTCCCAGGACGAGATCGATGCCCTGCTCCACGGCGTGGACAGTGGCGCGGTCGAAACCGATCCGGAACCGCCGTCAGGCGAAGCGCGCTCGTACGACTTCGCCAGCCAGGACCGCATCATCCGCGGTCGCATGCCAACCCTGGAAATGGTCCACGAGCGTTTCGCGCGCCTGTGGCGGATCGGCCTGTTCAACCTGATCCGCCGCTCGGCCGAGCTGTCGGTGCGCGGCATCGAGCTGATCAAGTTCAACGACTACATGCACTCGCTGTATGTGCCGACCAACCTGAACCTGATCCGCTTCAAGCCGCTGCGCGGTACCGGCCTGATCGTGTTCGAGCCGACCCTGGTGTTCGCCATCGTCGACAACTTCTTCGGTGGCGACGGGCGCTACCCCACCCGCATCGAAGGCCGCGAGTTCACCGCCACCGAAATGCGGGTGATCCACCTGCTGCTGAAGCAGACCTTCGCCGACCTGCGCGAGGCCTGGGCACCGGTGATGGACGTCGACTTCGAGTACATCAACTCGGAGATCAACCCGCACTTCGCCAACATCGTGACGCCGCGCGAATACGTCGTGGTGTGCCGCCTGCACGTCGAACTCGATGGCGGCGGTGGCGACATCCACGTCACCCTGCCGTATTCGATGCTGGAGCCGATCCGCGAGCTGCTCGACGCCGGCATCCAGAGCGACCGCAACGACCGCGACGAGAGCTGGGGCAAGACCCTGCGTGAACAGCTCAACATCGCCGAAGTCACCCTGTCCAGCGTACTGGCCAGCAAGCGCATGACCCTGCGTGACCTGACCCAGCTGAAGGTCGGCGACATCCTGCCGATCGAGCTGAGCCCGCAGGTGCCGGTGTGCGTGGAGAACATCCCGGTGTTCACCGGCGAGTTCGGCATCGCCAACGGCATGAACGCCGTGAAGATCACCGCTACCCATCCGCCGGGCACCCGCCCGCGCGTACCCGTCATCCAGGAAGACCCGCAATGAACGATATCGACGCCCTCGAACCCACTCCGGCCCAGTTCAGCAGCCTGCAGGCCGATGAGGCGAACGGCCCGGACCTGAACCTGGACGTGATCCTCGACGTACCGGTGACGCTGTCGCTGGAAGTCGGTCGCGCGCGCCTGCCGATCCGCAACCTGCTGCAGCTCAACCAGGGTTCGGTGGTGGAACTGGAACGTGGTGCCGGCGAGTCGCTGGATGTGTTCGTCAACGGCACCCTGATCGCCCATGGCGAAGTGGTGGTGATCAATGACCGCTTCGGCGTGCGCCTGACCGATGTGGTCAGCCCGAGCGAGCGGATCCGGAGACTGCGTTGAGCCTGCTGGCCTCCACCCTGCTGGCGGTCGGCAAGACCGCCGCTCCGGCCGGCCCGCAGATCGGCCAGCACGCAGCCGCCGCACCGAGCCTGTTCGGCGCGGTGCTGGCGCTGCTGGCAGTGCTGGCGCTGGTCATCGGCCTCGGCTGGCTGCTCAAGCGCCTGCCCGGCAGTGGTTTCCGCCCGGCCGAAGGCATGAAGGTGGTGGCCAGCCTGAGTGTCGGTGCCAAGGAGCGCGTGGTGGTGGTCGAGGTCAACGGCCAGCAGCTGCTGCTGGGCGTCACCGCCGGCGGCATCAACACCCTGCACACCCTGCCCGAACCGCTGCCGCCGCCCGCGCCCGTGCGCGTGCCGGACTTCAAGAATCTTCCGAATTTCGCCCAGCTGCTGCAGCAGCGGCTGCGCAAGGACCCCTGACATGCGTGTCACCCGTACCCGTCTTGCCACCCTGATGCCGTGGCTGCTGATGCTCGCCCTGTGCCTGTTGCCGGCACTGGCCTTCGCTGCACCCGGCGCACCGACCACGCCACTGCCGGACATCAACGTTGGCAAGATCGGAGGTGCGCCGGTCAGCCTGCCGCTGCAGACCCTGCTGCTGATGACGGCGATCACCCTGATCCCGTCGATGTTGCTGGTGCTGACCTCGTTCACCCGCATCATCATCGTGCTGGGCCTGCTGCGCCAGGCGCTGGGTACCGGGCAGACGCCGTCCAACCAGGTGCTGCTGGGCCTGGCCCTGTTCCTCACCGCGATGGTGATGATGCCGACCTGGGACAAGGCCTGGAGCACCGGCATGGCGCCGTACCTCAACGGCGAGATCGACTTCCAGACCGCCTGGACGCTGACCACCACGCCGTTGCGCGGCTTCATGCTGGCGCAGATCCGGGAGACCGACCTGATGACCTTCGCCGGCATCGCCGGGCACGGCACCTACGCCAGCCCCGACGCGATCCCGTTCCCGGTACTGGTCGCATCGTTCGTCACCAGCGAACTGAAGACCGCCTTCGAAATCGGCTTCCTGATCTTCATCCCGTTCGTGATCATCGACCTGGTCGTGGCCAGCGTGCTGATGTCGATGGGCATGATGATGCTGTCGCCGATGCTGGTGTCGGCACCGTTCAAGATCCTGCTGTTCGTGCTGGTGGATGGCTGGGTGCTGACCGTGGGTACGTTGGCGGCGAGCTTCAATCCGGCGTGATTGAGAGGCAGTCGGGCATGGCTCGGCTCTACAGAAGCACAGTCGAGCGCGGCTCGACTCCACACAAGCAGATGGACCCCGAATGTCTCCCGAACTTGCCTTGACCGAACTGCGTGGCGGCCTGATCACCGTGTTGTGGGTGGCCGGCCCGCTGCTGCTCACCGTGCTGGTGGTGGGCGTGGTGGTGGGCGTGGTGCAGGCCGCGACCCAGCTCAACGAACCGACCATCGCCTTCGTTGCCAAGGCGGCGGCACTGACCGCGGTGCTGTTCGCGCTGGGCAGCCTGCTGATCGGCCACCTGGTTGAATTCACCACGCTGCTGTTCCAGCGCATTCCACACCTGATCGGCTAGGACACGCGCCTCGATGGACGCCGCCACCCAGATGGCTGCCGACGGCCTGCAGGCCTTCGGCATGATCGGCACCGTGCTGTGGACCATGCTGCGCATCGGCGCGGTGGCCATGGCCATGCCCATGGTCGGCACCCGTGCGGTGCCGGCACGGATCCGCGTGATCCTGGCCGGTACCCTTGCCATCGCGTTGGCACCGCTGCTGCCGCCGGTTCCGGACTGGACCGGCTTCGATGCTGCCACCGTACTGACCATCGCCCGCGAGCTGGCCATCGGCGTGTCCATCGGCTTCCTGCTGCGGCTGGTGTTCGAGGCCGGCGCGATGGCCGGCGAACTGATCGCCCAGGGCACCGGCCTGGCCTTCGCGCAGATGAGCGACCCGCTTCGTGGTGGCACCTCCGGCGTGATCGGGCAGTGGTTCTACCTGCTATTCGGCCTGCTGTTCTTCACCGCCAACGGCCATCTGGCGCTGATCTCGCTGGTGGTGGACAGCTACCGGGCGCTGCCGATCGGCGCCCCGCTGCCGGACCCGCACGCCTTCTTCAGCATCGCTCCGACCTTCCTGCTGACGGTGCTGCGCGGCGCATTGACCCTGGCCATTCCACTGACCGTGGCGATGCTGGCGGTGAACCTCGCCTTCGGCGTGCTGGCGCGTGCTGCCCCGGCACTGAATCCGATCCAGCTCGGCCTGCCGGTCTCACTGCTGCTGGGCCTGTTCCTGCTGGCCCTGCTGGCCGGGGAAATGGGCCCGCCGGTACAGCGCCTGTTCGATGCCGCCTTCCAGGCTGCGGACGCGGTCACACACTGACCCGATCATCACGTTTTACCGCTTGCCCTTCCCCCGGGTCTGCGCGCTAGAGTGAATGCGCGGCAACCGGGGGGATGCCGCACGTGGCCGCCGCCCTGCGTCGGCCTGCCTCATGCATGCCCCGCCGTGGTTTCCGTCGACAGGCAGGTCCGGGAGACTGACGAATGCTGGTAGGCACGTACAACCCGTGGCTGGTGGCGATCTCGTTGCTGGTTGCCGTGATGGCTTCATACACCGCGCTGGCGATGGCCGGGCGCACGGTCACCGCACCCGGCAAGGGCGCGGCCTGGTGGTGGCGCCTCGGTGGTGGCTTCGCCATGGGCCTGGGCATCTGGTCGATGCACTTCATCGGCATGCTCGCCTTCGACCTGCCCATTCCGCTCGGCTACGACCTGCCGATCACCCTGCTCTCCCTGGCCCTGGCCATCGCCTCATCGGTGTTCGCGCTGTGGCTGGTTTCGCTGCGTACCCTGCCGCACCCACGCCTGGCCGGCGGGGCATTGCTGATGGGTACCGGCATTGCCGGCATGCACTACGTCGGCATGGCGGCGATGCGCATGCAACCCGGCATCGACTATGACCCGGGCTGGCTGCTGTTCTCGCTGATGGTAGCGGTGGCCGCCTCGTGGACTGCGTTGTATGTGGCATTCCGCCTGCGCGCGCAGCGCACCCGCATCGGTGATCGCCTGGCAGCCGCTGGCCTGCTCGGGCTGGCCATCGTTGGCATGCACTACACCGGCATGGCCGCCGCACGCTTTCCGGAAGGCAGCATCTGCGGCGCGGCGGTCGGCGATGGCCTGCAGAACGAGTGGCTGGCGATGCTGGTAGTGGTGCTGACGGTCGCGATCCTCGCGGTGGTGCTGGTGGTGTCCTGGCTGGACCAGCGGGTGGAGGCGCAGCTGCTGCGGCTGCGCAATTCCATGCTGAGTACCTCGCTGACCGACGCGCAGCAGGAACTGACCCAGGCCGCACTGCATGATCCGCTCACCCGCCTGCCCAACCGCCTGCTGTTGCAGCGCCGCATCGTGCAGGCACTGGCCGAGGCCGAACAGGGCGGCAGCCGCTTCGCGGTGATGTTCATGGACCTGGACGGCTTCAAGCAGGTCAACGACGCCTATGGCCACCAGGCGGGTGACGCACTGCTGGTGGCGGTGGCCGAGCGCACCCGCCAGCTGCTCCGCCCGCATGACATGCTGGCGCGCCTGGGCGGCGATGAGTTCGTGCTGGTGGTGCGCATCGAGCACGATGAGGATCTGCCAACCCTCGCCCGGCGCATCCTGCAGGCGGTCGGCAGTGGACCGCTGCTGCCGGACAACGAACTGCAGGTAACCGCCAGCATCGGCGTGGCGATCTGCCCGGATCACGCCGCCAGCGAGCGGCAGCTGATGGCCTTTGCCGACGCGGCGATGTACCAGGCCAAGGAATCCGGGCGCAACGCCTTCGTGCTGTTCGCCGACTGGATGAATGACAGCGCCGAACAACAGTTCCGGCTGCTGGCCGACCTGCGCCGGGCCATCGGCAGCGAGCAGTTGTTCCTGCACTACCAGCCCAAGATCCGCGTGGCCACGCAGAAGGTGGCCGGTGCCGAAGCGTTGATCCGCTGGCACCATCCGGAGCATGGCCTGATTCCGCCCGATCGGTTCATCCGCCTGGCCGAGCGCAGCGGCGCGATCAACGAGATCGGGCGCTGGGCGCTGGACCAGGCCTGCCTGCAGCTGCGGCGCTGGCACGATGCCGGTCACGAAGGCTGGTCGATGTCGGTGAACCTGTCGCCGGTGCAGTTCAGTTCGCCGCACCTGCTGCAGGATGTGCGCGCGGTGATCGAACGCCACAACATCGCCCCGCGCCACCTGGTGCTGGAAATCACCGAAAGCACGGTGATGCGCGATACCGACACCAGCCTGCGCCTGCTGCAGGCGCTGTCGGCGCTGGGCGTAGGCATCTCCATCGATGACTTCGGCACCGGCTATTCCAGCCTGCTGTACCTGAAGCGGCTGCCAGCCACCGAGATCAAGATCGACCATGCGTTCGTGCGCGACCTGGAACACAGTGCAGAGGACGTGGTGATCGTCTCGGCGATCGTGGCGCTGGGCCATGCGCTGGACATGGACATCGTCGCCGAGGGCGTGGAGACCGCCGCCCAGCGCGCCTACCTGGAGCGCCTGGGCTGCGACTACCTGCAGGGCTACCTGCTGGGACGGCCGGTCGATGCGGCGCGCTTCATGCAGCTGCACGACCTGCCCCGGCCGCGGGTGGAACTGGCGCAGAGCCCACCGCCCAGCGACAACGCGCCCCGGTAGCGCCGAGCCTGCGCTCGGCTCCCGCCGGGCACGGCCCGGCGCTACCATTGGTTGGCCTTCGGTAGATCCACGCCACGCGTGGATGCGCCGTTCCACCGTCATCCAAGGAAGCGCCCGTGGCCCTACGCACCCCCCTTGCTGGCCTGTTGCTGGCCCTTGCTGTTGGCCACGCCAACGCCGCTGATCTGCCGTGGTCATTGCCAGCCGATGCTTCCCCGGCCCAGGTCGACGCTGCCCTGCAGGCCCTTGGCAAGGGCGTGCTGAAGTCGCCCAGCCTGACCGATGTACAGCGCGGCCACGCGTTGGTGGCGGCGGGCCAGACGGCCGAAGCGCGGCGATCGATCCAGCAGGCACGCGCATCGCTTTCAGGCGAAGGTGATACCGCAGCAGTGCAACGCTGGGTACCGATGCTGCTGCTCGTCACCGCCGGCGAGCAGGACGCAGCGGAGTATGCGCGCGCCTTCCACGCCACCTTCGCCGCCCTCGACGACGTTGCCGCGGTGCAGGCCGGTGCCGCACTCTCGGTTGAGCCAGCCCCGGTGCGCGCCCAGCTGGAGCAGGCCGTCGCGGCACAGGCGGGGGCGACGACCATTGCCGAGGCTGTCGCCCTGGAACTGCTGCGCCTGCGGGCGGTACTGCGTGCGCAGACCCTGGCCGCTGCCCTGGCCCCTCCGCTGGTCGCGGCGGAAGAGCAGCGCCGCTTCGCCATCGACGACGCATTGCGCATCCCCGTTGGCGATGGCGTCGTGCTGTCGGCGCAGCTGGCCCGCCCTCGCGCCGCATCGGTGCCCCTGCCTGCGGCCATGCTGTTCACCATCTACACCGATCCACCCAAGAATCGGCAGAAGATGCTGCTGGCCGCCGCGCATGGCTACGCCGGCATCGTGGTCGATGCGCGCGGCAAGGGCCAGGGCACGGGCACCATCGCTCCCTACGAACATGACGGCGAGGACGCCAATGCGGCCATCGACTGGATCAGCCACCAGCCATGGAACGATGGCCGGGTCGCCATGTATGGCGGCAGCTACGAGGGCTTTACCGCCTGGGCAGCAGCGCGCCATCACCATCCCGCACTGAAGACCATCGTGCCCTACGTTGCCGCCATCCCCGGCCAGGGCCTGCCGATGGAGAACAACGTGTTCCTGAGTGCCAACTACGGTTGGGCGTTCTATGTGGCCAATGGCCCGATGCTGGACAACGATACCTACGATCAGAACGAGCGCTGGTCGCAGCTGCCGCGCCGCTGGTATGCCTCCGGCCGCCCTTACCGGCAGATCGACCAGATCGACGGCACATCCAACCCCTGGCTGCAGCGCTGGCTCGATCACCCCACGTACGACGCCTACTGGCAGTCGATGGTTCCCTATGGCGATCAGTTCGACGACATCCGCATCCCGGTACTGACCATCACCGGCTACTACGACGACGGCCAGATCTCGGCACTGCAGTACTTCAAGGACCACCTGCGGCACCGCCCCGATGCCGATCACTCCCTGCTGATCGGCCCCTATGACCATCGCGGTGCGCAGTCGGCGCTCAAGCCGATGCAGCTGCGTGGATACGACCTGGACGCCGTCGCGCAGTTCGACACGCCCGCACTGACCTTCCAGTGGCTGGACCATGTGCTGCGCGGCGCCCCTCGCCCGGCGCTGGTGCTTGACCGCGTGAACTACCAGCTGACGGGCGCCAATCGCTGGGGGCATGCGGCAACACTGGACGCCGCCGCGGGTGCCCACCACCGCTACCACCTGTCGGCCGCACCCGCTTCCGCCGATGGCTATCACCGCCTGCAGGAACAGCCGCCAGCGCCGGGCCAGCTGGAGCAGACCGTGGACATGGCCGACCGCAACGAAATGCGGCACGGCTACTACCCGTTCCCCATCGTCGCAGCACAGGATGAAGCCGACACCGCGCTGGCCTATGTCTCGGAACCCTTCACCGGACCGATGGATCTGGTGGGCAGCTTCTCCGGCGACCTGAAGGTGCGGATCAACAAGCGCGACTTCGATTTCACCGTCACCCTGTACGAGCTGATGGCCGATGGACACCGGATGCAGCTGTCCTATTACATGGGCCGGGCCAGCCACGTGCGTGACCCGGGCACGCGCCAGTTGCTGCAGCCCGGCCAATGGACCCACCTGCCCTTCGATCGCACGCGCATGGTCGCCCGCCGCCTGGCTGCCGGCAGCCGCCTGCTGGTGAAGGTAGACGTGCTGAAGGACGCCATGCACCAGGTCAACCACGGCAGCGGCCGCGATGTCAGCGACGAATCGGCCGCTGATGCGGGCACCCCGCTGCAGGTGGATTGGCACAGCGACAGTGTTCTGACGATTCCCCTGCGCCCCGCCAGCGACTCCCTACAGTAGATCCATACCATGCGTGGATAGGCAACGGCCCATCACGGAACACTTCTTGCACGCACCCCGGCATCCCCTGCCGCAGTGCCTGTGATGTCCGAGAACGAATCCGCCGGCGAAAAGACCGAACAACCTACCGAAAAACGCCTGCGCGACGCCCGTGAACAAGGCAACCTGCCGCGCTCGCGCGAACTTGGCACCGCCGCCGTGTTCGGTGCCGGCGTGCTGGCGGTGATGGCCATGAGCGGCTCGATCGGCCGTGGCGCCAGTGCCTGGATGAAGCAGGCGCTCAGCCCGGAACAGGGCCTGCGGCAGAACCCGAAGGAACTGTTCGGCCACTTCGGCGACCTGCTGCTGCAGTTCATGCTGGTGATCGCACCGCTGGTGCTGGTCTGCCTGCTGGCCAGCTTCGTCGCCCCGCTGGTGATGGGCGGCCTGCGCTGGTCGCAGAAGGCGTTGCTGCCCGACATCAACCGCATGAACCCGATGAGCGGGCTCAAGCGCCTCTATGGCCCCGAGGCCATTGCCGAGTTCACCAAATCGCTGCTGCGCGTGGCGTTCGTCGGTGTGGCCGCCGGACTGGTGGTCTGGACCGGCTTCGACACCCTGCGCGGGCTGATCCACCACCCGCTGGAGACCGCCATCACCGACGGGCTCGGCTTCACCCTGCGCCTGCTGCTGGCCACCGCCGGCGCGATGCTGGTGCTGGCCGCCATCGATGCGCCGTACCAGCGCTGGAACTGGATGCGCAAGCTGAAGATGACCCGTGAAGAGCTGCGCCGGGAAATGAAGGAGAGCGAGGGCAGCCCCGAGGTGAAGGGCCGCATCCGCCAGCTGCAGCAGCAGATGGCCAACCGCCGGATGATGGAGGCAGTGCCCACCGCCGACGTGGTGGTGGTCAACCCGACGCACTACGCGGTGGCCCTGAAGTACGAGGGTGGGACCATGAATGCTCCCACCGTGGTCGCCCTGGGCGTGGATGAGACCGCCCTGCGCATCCGTGAGGTGGCCGACGGCAACAAGGTCGCGATCGTCTCCGCCCCGCCTTTGGCACGCGCCTTGTATCGGGAAGGCCAACTCGGAAAGGAAATCCCCGTGAGACTGTATTCGGCCGTCGCCCAGGTCCTGTCCTACGTCTACCAGCTGCGCGCCTGGCGCACTGGCCCGATGCCGGACGCCCCGCACATCCAGGTGGATGAATTCGGCAAGGGAGGCCGCCCGTGAGCGCCCAGCCCTCCACCGGATTCAACACCCGCCGTGCCCTGGAAATGATCCGCCAGGGCCTTGGCGCGCCGCTGATCGTGCTGGCCCTGCTGGCCATGGTCGTGGTGCCGCTGGCCGCGCCGGTGCTCGACGCTCTGTTCACCTTCAACATCGCCATCTCGCTGATGGTGCTGCTGGCGGTGGTCTACGTGAAGCGCCCGCTGGACTTCACCATCTTCCCGATCGTGCTGCTGATCACCACCATGCTGCGGCTGGCGCTGAACGTGGCGTCCACCCGCGTGATCCTGCTCAACGGCCAGAACGGCCACGATGCCGCGGGCAAGGTCATCGCCGCCTTCGGCGAATTCGTGATCGGCGGCAACTATGCGGTCGGCATCGTGGTGTTCGCGATCCTGACCATCATCAACTTCGTGGTGATCACCAAGGGCGCCGGCCGCGTCTCGGAAGTGACCGCGCGCTTCATCCTGGACGCAATGCCCGGCAAGCAGATGGCGATCGACGCCGACCTCAACGCCGGTTTGCTGACGCGTGAAGAAGCCAAGCTGCGGCGCGAGGAAGTGCGCGAGGAAGCCGACTTCTACGGCGCGATGGACGGCGCCAGCAAGTTCATCCGCGGTGACGCCATCGCCGGCATCCTGATCCTGTTCATCAACATGCTCGGCGGCCTGGCCGTGGGCGTGCTGCAGCATGGCATGCCGTTCGGCGAAGCCGCTGCCACCTACACCCTGCTGTCCATCGGTGACGGCCTGGTGGCGCAGCTGCCGGCCCTGCTGGTCTCCAGCGCGGTGGCGATGCTGGTGACCCGCGCCTCGCGCTCGCAGGACATGGCCCAGGCGATGACCGGCCAGGTGTTCGGCCAGTACCGCGCGCTGGCGATCACCGCCGGCATCATCGGCGTGGTCGGCCTGGTGCCGGGCATGCCCAACGTCGCTTTCCTGACGCTGGCCGCGATCCTCGGCTTCATCGCCTGGAAGGTCTACCGCAAGGGCAAGGCCGCAGCCACCGACCCGGCAGCCGCCGGCAATGACGCGGCCGCACTCAACGCACTCGGCCGCCCGGCGGCACCTGCGCCGACCGCCGAACTGAGCTGGGACGAACTGCGCCCGGTCGATCCGCTGGGCCTGGAGGTCGGCTACCGGCTGATCCCGCTGGTGGACAGCAACCAGGGCGGCGAACTGATGGCGCGCATCAAGGGCGTGCGCCGCAAGCTGACCCAGGACGTCGGCTTCCTGATCCCGTCGGTGCATATCCGCGACAACCTGGAACTGCCCGCCAACGGCTACCGCGTGCTGGTGCACGGCGTGCCGGTGGCCACCGCCGAGATCCACCCCGACCGCGAACTGGCGCTGGACCCGGGCAGCGCGCTGGGCACCCTGGAGGGCATTGCCGGCAAGGATCCCGCGTTCGGCCTGGATGCCACCTGGATCCAGCCGCACCAGCGTGCCCAGGCTGAAACGCTGGGCTACACCGTGGTCGACCCGGCCACCGTGGTGGCCACCCACCTCTCGCACCTGATCCGCGAACATGCGCCGGAACTGCTCGGCCACGAGGAAGTGCAGCACCTGCTGGCCAACCTGGCCAAGAGCGCGCCCAAGCTCGTCGAAGATCTGACGCCGAAGGCGCTGCCGCTGTCGGCGGTGGTGCGCGTGCTGCAGAACCTGCTGGTGGAGCGCATCCCGATCCGCCAGCTGCGCAAGATCGCCGAGGCGCTGGTCGAACACGCGCCCAGCAGCCAGGACCCGGCGGTGCTGACCGCTGCCGTACGCACCGCGCTGGGCCGCTTCATCGTGCAGGAGATCGCCGGAATGTCGGCGGAGCTGCCGGTGTTCACCCTCAACCCGCAATTGGAACGTGTCTTGCAGGAGTCCACGCAGGGCAACGGCGCCGCGCTGGAACCCGGACTCGCAGAGCGACTGCACCAGAGCCTGGCCGAATGTGTCAGCAAGCAGGAAGCGCGAAACGAGCCGGCGGTCGTGCTGGTACCGGGCCCGGTGCGCGCCGCGCTGGCGCGCCTGGTCCGCCACAGCGTTCCGTCGTTGTCGGTCCTGGCCTACAGCGAGGTGCCGGAGGACAAGCGCCTGAAGCTGGTCGGAACGATCAGCTGACGCCGCCCACCGATGCGCCAGAAAACAGACACCACCTTCGAACCAACGCAACAGACAGATACCAAGGGGAACCCGCACCGTGCAGACCACCGACCACCCGAGTTCTCCGACCGCCACCCCGCCGTCTTCGTCCCGTGACCACAGCATGAAAATCAAACGATTCGTCGCCGCCGACATGCGCTCGGCCATGAACCTGGTGCGCAAGGAACATGGTCCTGACGCCGTGATCCTGTCCAACCGCCGGATCGAGGAAGGCGTCGAGATCGTCGCCGCGGCCAACTACGACGAGAGCGCCGTGCAGCGTGCACTGGAAGCCTCGCGCCGTGATGTCGCACCGCCGCCGGCACCCAAGCCGCGCACCGCTGCTGACGCGGTGATCGCCGCGGTCACCCGCCGCCGCAGCAGCACCCCCGCGCCGGAACCGGTCGCCGCCACCACCTCGGCCGTGGCCGCCCTCGCCCGTGCGGCCGTTGGGGCCACCGGCCGTACCCTGGACAGCGCCGACGAGATCGTGCCGACCCGTGGCAGCACTGGCTTCGCCGCCACCCTGGCGCGCGCCGCCGTCAACGAACCGGCGCTGCCCGAACAGAGCTTCGCCCCGTTCGCCGAGGCCATCGTTGCACCGGCCGCCACCGTGCCGGCCAACCGCGCCCGCTTCCAGATCGACCCGCCGCGCGACATGCATCACGAAAGCGTGGCCCCGGCCGTGCAGCCGCCGCCGCTGCCGACCGCTG
Organism: Stenotrophomonas sp. Sm2128; assembly: GCF_030985535.1. Classification (NCBI taxonomy): domain Bacteria; kingdom Pseudomonadati; phylum Pseudomonadota; class Gammaproteobacteria; order Lysobacterales; family Lysobacteraceae; genus Stenotrophomonas; species Stenotrophomonas sp. Sm2128. Next base: position 12,483 of record NZ_JAPTFQ010000055.1, on the reverse strand, counting down.
CCGTGACCGAAGCGCAGCTCGGGATCGCCGCCAGCGAACCGGCAGCGGCCGAAGCCGCCGGCGAAGCCAGCCCGGCCCCCATGCTGGCCCCGGCACCGACGCTGACCGTGGTTGCCCAGGACGACGCCGAGATCCGCCAGCTGCGCCAGGAAGTGGCCGGCATGCGCCAGGTGATCGAGCGCGAGATGAACCGCTTCACCGACGAGCGCCTGCGTGGCAGCCCGGTGCGCGCCACCGCGCTGGACCTGATGGACGAGTACGGTTTCGACGCCGGGCTGGCCCGCGACGTGGCCATGCAGATCCCGCTGGAGACCGAAGCCCATCGTGGCCGCGGCCTGATGCTGGGGCTGATCTCGCGCAAGCTGCCGATCGCCCCGGTCGACCCGCTGGAAGAAGGCGGCGTGATCGCCCTGGTCGGCCCGACCGGCGCCGGCAAGACCACCACCATCGCCAAGCTGGCCTCGCGCTTCGCCGAGAAGCATGCGCCGCGCGACGTGGCCCTGGTGACCACCGACACCACCCGCATCGGCGCCCGCGAGCAGCTGTACGGCTACGGCCGCCAGCTCGGCATCGCGGTGCACGAGGCCAACAGCGGCACCGACCTGGACCAGCTGCTGGAACGCCTGAAGGACTACAAGCTGGTGCTGATCGACACCGCCGGCCTGGGCCCGCGCGACCGCGCGCTGGCCGCGCAGCTGCAGTGGCTGCGCGCCGCCCGGCAGGTACGCACCCTGCTGGTGCTGCCGGCCAACACCAGCTTCGGCGACATGGACGAGGTGGTCCGCCGCTTCGGCGCCGCCAACCTGCAGGGCCTGGTGCTGAGCAAGCTGGACGAGACCGGCCGCTTCGGCAACGCCCTGTCGGTGGCCGTGGACCACGCCCTCCCGATCACCTGGGTGACCGATGGCCAGGACGTTCCGGAGGACCTGCACCGGGCCAGTGCGGCCAATCTCGTACTTCGCCTTGAAGATTTGCGCCGCGCGGCCGATATGCCCTGCAACCCGGAGTTGAACCATGCCGTCGCGTGAGTACGCCAAGCTGACCAAGACCTTCCCGCTGTCGGCCACCCGCAGCGAGCCGCTCGGCCCTGTGCGCACCATTGCCGTCACTGGCGGCAAGGGCGGCGTGGGCAAGACGAATGTGTCCGCCAACCTGGCGGTGGCACTGGCCGGCATGGGCAAGCGCACGCTGCTGCTGGACGCCGACCTGGGCCTGGCCAACATCGACGTGATCCTGGGGCTGAACCCGACCTTCACGCTGGCCGACCTGGTCGCCGGCCGCTGCTCGCTGGACGACGTCATCGTCGAAGGCCCGAACGGCGTGCTGGTGGTGCCGGCCGCGTCCGGCCGCCGGCACATGGCCGAGCTGGCCCCGGCCGAGCACGTCGGCCTGGTCAACGTGTTCTCCGAGCTGGAACGCGAACTGGACATCATGGTGGTGGACACCGCCGCAGGCATCACCGACGGCGTGCTGACCTTCTGCCAGGCCGCGCAGGACACCGTGGTGGTGGTCTGTGACGAGCCGGCCTCGATCACCGACGCCTACGCGCTGATCAAGGTGCTTTCTCGCGAACGCGGCGTGGACCGCATCCAGGTAGTGGCCAACATGGTGCGCGACCCCAACGAGGGCCGCGTGCTGTACGAAAAGCTGACCCGCGTCTGCGAGAAGTTCCTCGCCGATGTCTCGCTGAACTACCTGGGCTGCGTGCCGCAGGACGACTGGCTGCGCCTGTCGGTGCAGCGCCAGCAGCCGGTGGTGAAGGCCTACCCGTCCAGCCCGGCCGCGCTGGCGATCACCGAGATCGCGCGTCGCACCGCACGCTGGCAGGCGCCGACCGAACCGCGTGGCGGCGTCGAGTTCTTCCTCGAGCGCATCCTCAAGCAGCGCGGGGTGGCCGCATGAAAGGCGCAGCCCAGTACAGGGAAGTCCAGCGCTCGGCGGCCAACGAGGTCATCGCCCAGCATTCGGACCTGGTGCGGCGCATCGCCCACCACCTGGCCGCGCGGTTGCCGGCCAGCGTTGAAGTGGACGACCTGATCCAGGCCGGCATGATGGGCCTGATCGAAGCGTCGCGCAGCTACGACGCCGACCAGGGCGCCTCGTTCGAGACCTATGCCTCGATCCGCATCCGCGGTTCGATGATCGACGAGATCCGCCGTGGCGACTGGGTGCCGCGCTCGGTGCACCGCCGTGCCCGCGATGCCGCCGCCACCATCCGCCGCCTGGAACAGAGCAGCGGCCGCGCCGCCAGCGCCACCGAGGTGGCCGCCGCGATGGAGATGCCGCTGCCCGAATACCTGCGGTTGATGGAGGACGCCGCACGTGGCCAGGTGCTGAGCCTGGAGTCGCGCATCGAGGACCAGGGCGAGCTGGACACCGTCGCCCAGGGCGGCCCGACCCCGCAGCAGGTGCTGGAGCGTGGTGAATTCGGCCGTGAGCTGGGCAAGGCCATCGGCCACCTGCCCGAGCGCGAACAGCTGGTGCTCTCGCTCTACTACGAGCAGGAACTGAACCTGAAGGAGATCGGCGCGGTGCTCGGCGTGAGCGAGTCGCGGGTCTGCCAGATCCACGGCCAGGCGGTGCTGCGCCTGCGTGGCCGGCTCAAGATTTTCGAGGCGGCGGACGCCGGCCTGGAAGAATGAACATGCCCGAGGCGGCTGCCCCCGGCCGCCCGGAATGAACAACAAAGGAACTCTGCTTTGAACAAGAACATGCGCATCCTGATCGTCGATGACTTCTCGACCATGCGTCGGATCGTCAAGAACCTGCTGGGCGATCTGGGCTTCACCAATACCGCCGAAGCCGAGGACGGGCATGCCGCGCTGTCGCTGCTGCAGAGCCAGCCGTTCGATTTCGTGGTCACCGACTGGAACATGCCGGTGATGACCGGCATCGAGCTGCTGAAGGCGATCCGTGCCGATGCCAAGCTGAAGACCCTGCCAGTGCTGATGGTCACCGCCGAAGCCAAGCGCGAACAGATCATCGAAGCCGCCCAGAACGGCGTGAACGGCTACATCATCAAGCCGTTCACTGCGCAGACGCTGGAAGAGAAGCTCGGCAAGATCTTCGAACGCCTGGCGGCCAGCGCCTGATGGATACCACGGTCGACAAGAGCGCCCTCGCCCTGCGCCTGCAGGAAGCCCTGGACGCACTCGAGTCCGGTGACGAGGCCGCTTGGCGGCAGCGCATCGACGGACTGGTCGCGCTGCGTACGCAGCCGATGATGAGCGGCCTCTCGCGGCTGGCCCGCGAGCTGGGGCAGGCACTGGGTGAGCTGCCGACCGTGCCCAGCGAGGCCGGTGAGCTGGACGACGCCTGCGCACGCCTGGACCACGTGGTGGCCATGACCGAACAGGCCACGCACCGCACCCTGGACCTGGCCGAGGAATGCCGCAGCCTGACCGAACAGCTGCGTGCTGAAGGCCTGCAGCCGGGCCAGGACGCGCAGCTCGAGCGCATCCGCCACAACCTGACCGAGATCGCCCTGACCCAGAGCTACCAGGACCTGACCGGGCAGATCATCCGTCGCGTGGTCGGCATCGTCCGCCGCGTGCACGAGGGCTTCGGCGCACTCGGCCTGCCGCCGGAACAGCATCGCACCGACCCGGAACTGGCCGGGCCGGCACTGAAGGGACTGGACCGCCACGCGGTCTCGCAGAACGACGCCGACGACCTGTTGTCGGATCTGGGGCTGTAAGCATGAGCGCGGTATCCGACGACATCACTGCCGATTTCATCATCGAGGCACAGGAAATCCTGGATCGCCTGGGCGAACAGCTGGTGTCGCTGGAGCAGGCACCGCAGGACACCGAGCAGCTCAACGCGGTGTTCCGTGGATACCACACGCTCAAGGGCGGTGCCGGCTTCCTTGGCGTCACCGCGATGGTCGAACTGTGCCACGCCGCTGAAGAGGCCCTGGGCATCGCGCGTGCCGGGCAGGCGGTGCTGCAGGCCCACCACTTCGACGCCGCCCAGCAATCGCTGGACTACCTGCAGTCGATGCTGGACGCCGTGTCCTCCGGCACCGAGCCAGGCTATGCGCCGCCGGACCTGATCGCGCAGTTCGACATGAACGGTGGCACTGCCGCGCCGGTCGCTGCGGCCGCGCCTGCGGCAGCCGGCAGCGACCTGATCACCGACGACGAATTCGAGGCCCTGCTCGACCAGCTGCATGGCGGCAACGCACCGACCGCGGTCGCGCCGCCCAGGAAGGCCGACGACGGCCTGATCAGCGAAGACGAGTTCGAAGCGCTGCTGGACCAGCTGCACGGCGGCGCTGCGCCAGGCGCGAAGCCTGCTGCCACCGTCGCGGCGGCACCTGCCGCTGCACCGCGCCCGGCGCCCGTACCGGCGCCCGCCGCCAAGCCGGCGGCCAAGCCGATGGCCGAGGCCGAGCACACCGTGCGCGTGGACACCAAGCGCCTGGATGCGATCGTCAACCTGATCGGCGAACTGGTGCTTTCCCGCAACCGCCTGAAGACCCTGCGTGCACGCCTGCGCGACGAGGAGCTGGACCGCGCCGTATCGACGCTGGACATCGCCACTGCCCGCCTGCAGTCGGCGGTGATGCGTACCCGCATGCAGCCGGTGGGCAAGGTGTTCTCGCGCTTCCCCAAGGTCGCCCGCGACGTCGCCCGCTCGCTGAAGAAGGAAGTGGACCTGGAGCTGGTCGGCGCCGAAACCGAACTCGACCGCAACCTGGTCGAAGCACTGGCCGATCCGCTGGTGCACCTGGTCCGCAACGCCATCGACCATGGCGTGGAAATGCCCGACCTGCGCGAAGCACAAGGCAAGCCGCGGATGGGCCATGTACGCCTGTCGGCGCAGCAGGAAGGTGACTACGTCAGCATCGAGGTGCAGGACGATGGCGCCGGCATCGACCCGGAGAAGCTGCGCGCGAAGGCGCGTGAGAAAGGCCTGATCGATCCGGAAGCCGCCGCCCGCCTGAGCAGCGAGGAATGCCTGCACCTGGTGTTCCTGCCCGGCTTCTCGACCAAGCAGCAGGTCACCGACATCTCCGGCCGTGGCGTCGGCATGGACGTGGTGCAGTCGCGCATCCGCGAACTGAGCGGCCAGATCCAGATCCAGTCGGAACTGGGTCGTGGCAGCCGCTTCCTGATCCGCGTGCCGCTCACCCTCGCGATCCTGCCGACCCTGCTGGTGCAGGCCGGCGAGGACGTCTACGCGCTACCGCTGGCACGCGTGATGGAAGTGCTGCACGCGCCGCGCACCTCGCTGGGCTGGTTCGATGGCCGCGCCGTGCTTGATCGCCGCTCGCACACCCTGCCGCTGGTCGACCTGCGCCAGTGGCTGGATGTGACGCCGGCCGCGTCAACCCTGCTGACCATCGTGGTGCTGCAGGCCGGCGAAGCGCGTTTCGGCCTGGTCGTGGACCAGGTGCGCGGGCGCGAGGAAGTGGTCATCAAGCCACTGCCAAAAGCCCTGCGCGGCCTGCGCGGTTATGCCGGTGCAACGTTGATCGGCGATGGTCGCATGGCACTGATCCTGGACGTGGACGGCATACGCTGAACGCCGCCGGGCAAGGCCCGGCGACCCGAAAACTGTGACTACCGTCTGTACGCATTCTCCCGGTGTCTCAAGTCCCATTCATACAAGCCGATACCGGAACCATGGATAGACTCAGCCTCATTGGACTCTTTCTCGCCCTGGCCTCGCTGGTCGGTGGCAGCATCCTCAAGGGCGCCGGCCTGGCGTCGCTGTGGTCGCCTGCGGCGTTCGTGATCGTCATCGTCGGTACCGTTGCCGCGATCCTGCTTCACACCTCACCGGCGGTGTTCAAGCATGCGTTCAAGATCGTGCGCTGGGTCGTGCGCCCGCCGCACAGCGATCGCCGCGAACTGATCCAGCAGATCGTCGAGTGGAGCAACATCGCCCGCCGCCAGGGCCTGCTGGGCCTGGAATCGCAGGTGGAAGCGCAGCAGGACCCGTTCCTGCGCAAGGGCCTGCAGCTGCTGGTGGACGGCGTTGAACCCGAATCGATGCGTCACATGCTGGAGATCGAACTGGGCAGCCAGGAGCACCAGGACCAGGCCGGCGCCAAGGTCTTCGAAGCGATGGGCATCTACGCGCCCACGCTCGGCATCATCGGTGCCGTTCTCGGCCTGATCGCGGTGATGAAGAACCTGGCCGACCCGAGCAAACTCGGCCACGGCATCGCCGCCGCGTTCACCGCCACCATCTACGGCATCGCCTCGGCCAATTTGCTGTTCCTGCCGATCGCCGCCAAGCTCAAGAGCGTGATCTCGCACAACACCCGCGACCGCGAAATGGTCATTGAAGGCCTGATTTCGATCGCCCAGGGCGAGAACCCACGCAACATCGAAACCAACCTCTCCGGCTTCCTGCACTGACATGGCCCGCCGCAAGCACCACGAAGAGCACGCCAACCATGAAGCATGGGCGATCCCCTATGCCGACCTGATGACGTTGCTGCTCGCCTTCTTCGTGGTCATGTACGCGATCTCCTCGGTCAACGAGGGCAAGTACCGGATCATGGCCGACGCGCTCACCGATGCCTTCGGCGGCGCACCGCGCACCATCAACCCGGTGCAGGTGGGTAACAAGCAGGTGCAGGGTGGCGGCTGGGACAGCCCCTCGGTGATCAAGTCCGGCACCAAGATCGGCCCCTCCGCGCCCGCGCCGTCGCACGACCCGACCCTGCTGCCGTCGATGGCCTCGCAGATGCGCATGCCGGTCTCCGTGCACAACCAGGAACAGATCGCCCGTGCCGAGCGCCAGCTCAACAGCATCGCCGACCGCCTCACCGCCGCACTGGCGCCGCTGATCGACCGCGGCATGATCAGCGTGCGCCGCACCGAGTTGTGGATCGAAGTGGAGATCAACAGCGACATCCTGTTCCCCACCGGCTCGGCCGCGCTGGACGTGCATGCACGGCAGACGCTGGCCAGCCTGGCCGAGGTGCTGCGTGACGTGCCCAACAGCGTGCGCGTGGAAGGCCATACCGACAACGTGCCGATCGCCACCGCCACCTTCCCTTCGAACTGGGAACTGTCGGCCGGACGCGCCGCCAGCGTGGTGCACCTGTTCGCCGACCAGGGCGTGCAGCCATCACGGCTGGCGATGGTTGGCTATGGCCAGTTCCGTCCGCGCGAAGAGAACGACAGCGCGCAGGGGCGCAACCGCAACCGCCGGGTGATGGTCATCATCCTGGCCGACACCTCGCATTCGGTGGATCCGCTTGGCCAGCGCCTCAATGCGGCCACCGGCGCCGTCGACGACAGCACCACCGAACAGGCCGCCGCAACTCCGGCCACCGCCCCCACCTCCCCCATCGCACCGGTGAAGTTGCCGCCGGTGCCGGCTGGCAGCCGCGTCGGCGCCGCCGTTCCCCCGGCAATGAAGGAGTAAACCGATGCGCATCTGGGCAGTCGCCAACCAGAAGGGCGGAGTCGGCAAGACCACCACCACCCTCGCCCTCGGCCGCGGCCTGGCCGCGCTTGGCCATCGCGTGCTGCTGATCGACCTCGATCCGCATGCCTCGCTCAGCCGCGCCTTCGGCGTGCCGGTGGATCCGCCGCCGGCGGGCGTGCTGGAACTGTTCGGCGCCCCGCCGGCCGATCTTTCCAGCCTGTGCCATGCCAGCAGCATCCACGGCCTGGACTACGTCTGCGCGCAGTCGGCGCTGGCCACGCTGGAGCGCCGCAGCGCCAACCAGCCCGGCCTCGGCCTGGCCCTGCAGAACGCACTGGCGCGTCACCAGGGCCAGCACGACTACATCCTGCTGGACTGTGCCCCCACCCTTGGCCTGTTGATGATCAACGCACTGGCCGCTGCCGACCGCCTGATCATTCCCACCCAGGCCGAGCCGCTGGCCCTGCATGGCCTGGACGGCATGGTCCGCACCGGCGAGATGGTCGAGCGCTCGCGCCGCCGCCCGCTGCCGATCTCGATCCTGCCGACCCTGTTCGACCGCCGCACCCGCGCCGGCAACGAGTCGCTGCGCACGATGCAGGATCGCCACGGCACCCGCGTCTGGGAAGACGCCATTCCGATCGACACCCGCATCAGCAATGCCGCAGGCCTGACCCTGCCCAGCGTTGGTGAGGACTACCCGGGCCGCGGCCTGGCCGCCTATCGCCGCGCACTGAACTGGATCCTCGTTGAGGATGCCCGTGCCCTGGAGCAGGCCGCATGAACAGCACCGGCGTACTGGACGACTACCTGGACGAACTGCTGGGCGAAGCGATCGCCCCGGCGGCCGTCGTGCTGCCAACGCCGGACAGCGCCGCCCCGGCTCCGGACAGCACATCGGAACCGGAACGCGAGCCGACCTGGGATGACCTGCCGGCCGAGGTGATCTACGAAACCGACACCGTCGCCGCGGAGCCTGCCGTGGACAACGCCACGCTCGAAGCCGCCTTCGAGGCGGCCACAACGGCCGAGCGCGAGCCCACCTGGGACGATCTGCCCGCTGAAGTGATCTATGAGACGGACGCTGTTGCCGTTGCCCCTGCACAGGACGACGCAGCACTGGAAGCCGCCTTCGAGGCCGCCGCAATGCCGGTCGCCGCTCCCGAGCGCGAACCGACCTGGGATGACCTGCCTGACGAGGTGATCCACGAGACGGCCCCGGCCAAGGCCGGCCCGGAGCCCACCTGGGACGACCTGCCCGACGAAGTGATCTACGAGACCGACGCGGCCGACAGCCATCAGCTCGCCCACACTGACAGCCCCGGTCTGCAGGCTGCGTTCGAAGCCGCTGCTGGTGGCGAGGATGTCCCCACGCCGCCACCGGCCGTGGTTGCGCCCCCGGCACCGCGCCCTGCACCCGCGCCCGCCCCGGCCGCGCGTGCTGCCGCCGCGCCGCCGCCCCGCGTCGCCCTGGATGCCCAGGCCACCAACCGTCCCGGTACCTGGCAGGAGCTGCAGGCGCAGGCGCACCAGCCCGCCAGCAGTCCGCACCCGCAGAACCGCCGCGCCGGCGAGCGCACCTCGCGCTGGCTGCGCCTGCGCTGCGGGACTCAGGCCTATGCGCTGGAACTGCTGAAAGTGCAGGAAGTGGTGTTGCCGGTGCCACTGCTGCCGTTGCGTGGCACGGCACCGGCGATGCTCGGGATCATGAACCTGCGTGGCCAGGTGGTGCCGGTGATGGACCTCGGCCTGCACCTCGGCGCCGCAGCGGCAGAAGACGATGCCCTGACCCGCATCGTGGTGCTGGAAGAGGACGGCGAGACCATCGGCCTGCGCGTGTCGGCAGTGGAAGATGTCGCCAACCTCACCGATTCACAGATCGAACCCCCGGATACCGCCCGCATCTGCCAGATCTCCAATGATCTGTTCCGCGGCGTCGCCCGGGTCAGCCAGCGCCCGATGATCCTGCTGGACGCCACACGGCTGTTGAGTTGATCTGGAAAAAAGGGGACGGAGGGGATTAAGTCGCAAGTGGCTCGGCGCTTTGCGCCGACGCGGTACCTGTCGGGGACGCAAGGAGTTGATCCGTTGGATCAACACCTTACGTCCCCACTGCGCGGTCGCCGTTGCCGAGGGGGCTGCAGTAGAGCCAGGTCGCTTGCGACTTGATCCCCTCCGTCCCCTTTTCAGCTGCGACCGCACCGACGCACCGCGTCGATTCCTCTAAAGAACCCCGCCGGGGTGCCGTTATGGATCACGGAACCGTTTGTCCGGAGCAACGATGAGCACTGTCGAACTGGGTGAGGATCTCGGCATCGAGAGCAGCACCGAGCTCAAGAACCGCCTCGCCCCGCTGGTGGCGCAGGCAGGCGAGCTGACCCTGGATGCAAGCCAGGTCGCCCGCATCCACACGGCCGCCGTGCAGGTGCTGTGTGCATTCGTGCAGGCCCGCCGCGAGGCAGGCCTGGGCACCGGCTTCCACGGTTGCACCGCAACCTTCCGTGACGCCGCGCGCCTGCTGGGCGTCACCCAGGCCCTGGGCCTGGACGTAACCCATGACAACCTGAAATCTGTGGAGAACGCTGCATGAGCGCACGTATCTTGGTGGTGGACGATTCGGCGTCGATGCGCCAGATGGTTTCCTTCGCCCTCACCTCGGCCGGTTTTGCCGTCGAAGAAGCCGAAGACGGCGCGGTCGCGCTCGGTCGCGCCAAGGGCCAGCGCTTCAACGCGGTGGTCACCGACGTCAACATGCCGAACATGGACGGCATCGCGCTGATCCGCGAACTGCGCCAGCTGCCGGACTACAAGTTCACCCCGTTGCTGATGCTGACCACCGAATCGGCCGCCGACAAGAAGTCCGAAGGCAAGGCCGCCGGTGCCACCGGCTGGCTGGTCAAGCCGTTCAATCCGGAACAGCTGGTCGCCACCGTGCAGAAAGTGCTGGGCTGATCGCCCCGCACCGCTCCCCTTCTTCGCTTCCGGACCACCACTGCCATGAGCATGGACCTGCAACGCTTCCACGCCACCTTCTTCGAGGAGAGCCGCGAAGGCCTCGACGCGATGGAGGCTGGCCTGCTGGCCCTGGAATCGGGGCAGCAGGACGCGGAGATCATCAATTCGGTGTTCCGCGCCGCCCACTCGATCAAGGGCGGCGCCGGCACCTTCGGCTTCGATGCCATCGCCGGCCTGACCCACGTGCTGGAAACGCTGCTCGATGAGCTGCGTGCCGGCAAGCGGGCCCTGGAAGGCCATGCCGTCGATGCCATGCTGTCCTCGGTGGATGTACTGCGCGCCCTGCTGCGCGAAGCCGAACATGGCCAGGCCGCAGACCCCGCGGCGGTCGCCGCAGTGAAGGCGCGCCTCGAAGCCGTTCTCTCCGGCCAGGCCGCACCGAGCGCGCCGGCCGCTGCCGCAGCCAAGGTGGACGATACGCCGGAAGCCTGGCAGATCGGGTTCACCCCGGCACCCTCGCTGTTCATGAGCGGCAACGACCCGTTGCGCATCATCCGCGAACTGGAACACCTCGGCTCGCTGCAGGTGGCCGCGCGCATGGAACGCCTGCCGGGCTTCGCCCAGCTCGACCCGCTCGAGGCCCACCTGGCGTGGGACCTGGGCCTGGTCGGCAAGGTGCCGCGCAGCAAGATCGAAGACACCTTCGCCTGGGTGCTGGACGACTGCGAGCTGGACATCCGTCCGGCAGCGCCGCCGAGCCTGGCAACTCAGGCGCCCGTTGCTGCATCCCCTTCCACACCTGCTGCCGTCGTGCCGGCAGCGCCTGCTGCGCCTGCCGCCGGCGGTGCTGCCACCCAGGAAGCCGAAACGTCGATCCGCGTCAGCGTCGACAAGGTCGATGCGCTGATCAACCTGGTCGGCGAACTGGTCATCACCCAGGCCATGCTCAAGCAGGTCTCGCACGCGCTGGACCCGGTCCACGCCGAGAGCCTGTTCGCCGGCCTGGACCAGCTGGAACGCAACACCCGCGATCTGCAGGAAGCGGTGATCGGCGTGCGCATGCTGCCGGTCGACGCGGTGTTCCGCCGCTTCCCGCGCCTGGTCCGCGACCTGTCCAGCCGCCTCGGCAAGCAGGTGCGCCTGCGCACCGTCGGCGAGGGCACCGAGCTGGACAAGGGGCTGATCGAGAAGATCGCCGATCCACTGGTGCACCTGGTGCGCAACTCGATCGACCACGGCCTGGAAATGCCCGACGTGCGTCGCGGCGCGGGCAAGGACGAAACCGGCACGATCACCCTGGCCGCTTCGCACCAGGGCGGCCATATCGTCATTGAAGTGAGCGACGACGGCCGCGGCCTGGATCGCGCCAAGATCCTGGCCAAGGCCACCGAACGCGGCCTGGCCGTACCGGACAACCCGACCGATTCGCAGGTCTGGGACCTGATCTTCCAGCCAGGCTTCTCCACTGCCGATGCGGTCACCGACCTGTCCGGGCGTGGCGTCGGCATGGACGTGGTTCGCCGCAACATCCAGGCACTGGGCGGTGAGGTCCAGATCGAAAGCAGCCTGGGTACTGGCACCCGCACGCTGATCCGCCTGCCGCTGACCCTGGCCATCCTCGACGGCATGACCGTGGCGGTTGCCGGCGAAACCCTGATCCTGCCGCTGGCCTATGTGCTTGAGGCGTTGCAGCCGCAGGCCGAGGACATCCGCAGCATGGCCGGCGAAGGCCGCGTGCTGCGCGTACGTGGCGAGTACCTGCCGATCCTCTCGCTGAGCGAGTACTACGGCTACGGCAACCGTGCGCCGGGCAGTGAATCGCTGGTGGTCGTGGTCGAAGGCGATGGCCAGAAGATCGCACTGGAAGTGGATGAACTGGTCGGCCAGCAGCAGGTGGTGGTGAAGAACATCGAGAACAACTACCGCCGTATCGGCGGGGTGTCCGGTGCCACCATCCTTGGCGACGGCCGCGTCGCGTTGATCGTCGACATCGGCGGACTGGTGCGCTCGTTGCGGATGCCGCAGGCCGCCTGATCCACGCTGCATGCGTGTACTGGACCGCCGCCCTTCGGGGCGGCGGTTTTTGTTTGTGCGCGCTCTGCCAAGGGGGTCGGATCCCTTTCCGCAGGAAAGGGA